>LMZT01000116.1 GCA_001567115.1 Candidatus Hinthialibacteria bacterium OLB16
CGACGATTTGGGCAATCCGACCCAGGTAGCCCTCATCGATTTTCCCCCGGTTCCGGCTCCAATCCCATCCCAGAAGATGCCGAGCCGGACACAGTTCATCCCCCAGGAGCGGATATCGGCGAAATCGGACCGCTCGATATTCCTGGTATATCCCTCAGCCTTTGATTTATTGATGACATTGATGCCATGCAGCAGGAGCGGCTTGCCGGCTCCATCGAGGAATTGTGTCCCTGAAACAGTCACCCGGCCGTGATTCAGTCTGGATTTTCCGGGATGGGGAATGGACTTATCTTCTGCAAAACCGAAGCAGCAGGCACACATCAGCAGGGTGAAGAGGATCGACAGGTTTCTATTCATGGCTGAATCTACACTTTCGGATGGATTTCAAGAATCATCGTGCCGCCCGGGCCAACAGTGACTTCCAGATGCTTCTCGCTCGCCTCCAGCTTGCATTCCTCAGGCCAGGCATGAATCACCTTCGCTGAAGAAAATCCGAATTTCGGGCGTAGGACTCCATGCCGGGCAGACTGGGGATCGAGCACACTGCCGGTGCCATAGACATCCCCTCTTTCGGCCCCCCAGGGATTGTACAGGCCGATGATCCAGGCATTGTCAGCATCACGGTGATTGATCTGAATCGAGAGATCCCCGGAACATTCAATCGGAGAGAGTTCACGCACAGTTTGAATGACAGACGCAGTAAATGCATCAGGCTCGACGACCCGCGCATTCCGGGGTGCGCAGGATTTGTCAAAACAGAGAAGCGACTGATAGCCGGACAATATATCCTCGGGAGCATCCGAGGGAACAATGTCAAATAATTCCGGGATGACCCATGAAGGATAACAGGCAGCCTCCACGGCGCCGCTCCGGTTTTTGTTTTCGCCATTTTGGGCAGCGACATCCTGCAGTCCAGATTTTAACCGGTCCCAGGTATCCGAAACCGGAGGGCGTGCCGAGGCATCCAGTATCAGGGCAAGAGGCGTGAAAGGGTGGCCGACATCCGGATGTGCCTCCTGGAAGTCCAGCAGGTCCTGAGTCACACGGCCATACGACGATAATTTTGCATCAGCCCAGGATTCCAGGTTATCTTCCGCACCCCACTCCTCATGCAGCGTGAAAGCCCCGGAAAGATAGGAGTGAAAAAAATACCCGCCGTTGCAATGCGGATGAAGGTCCCAGTTCCGGTCCGACAGGCCATCCACTGGCGAGCATCTCATCGACCGGGCAGTGCCAGCTCCAGTCTTCTGGTGGAATGAAGGAGGTGCAGCCTTTCGGCCCCCAGGGGGCGAAAAAGACTCCCCATTGACGGCCGGCCGCTTTGGCAGCGCCACGAATGCCGGCGATGGCGAACTGGGAACCATCGGAAGCCCAGGGACCCATTTCAGCAAAGCAGGAGATCGCCCCCAACTTGTAGTATATATGCCATGCCAGACGCCCCCAGCCACTGCCTTCTGCACAGCTGAAGTTTGATCCGAACCGTTTGGCATTACGCTCTACATTCAACTGAATTTCAGGCCAGAATTCTGTTTCATTTTTTGGGAACACACGGCCTGCATAATCTTCCAGCGTTCCATATTCGAGCCAGTGCCGCTCATTTTTTCCGCTGAAGTAGGCCTGCAGTTCTTCCGGGTTGACAGCCTCTTGTTTATATTTCGAATTGGCCTCGATAAATCGGTTCCAATCATTGTGGGTGTTGCTGACAGGTTCGTGCACTTGCCCACCAAGGAAATTACTCCCGAGCAAGTCAGCATAGGTTTTCGCCAGTTCGGCATCGAATGGGTAATGATAATAGCGGCTGCCCCCGACAACACGGTCAATGACAAAGGGGCACTGCATTTTCCTGATGAGCTGGAAGAGCGGCCCATCCCGGCGTGCGGCCTGATTGAATCGGTACTCATCGCCGCCCCAGGGGGAGTTGATCAACCGGATGCCATTGGTTTTCCGGATCAGCCCTGCCTGCTCAAGGGCTTTCCAGTAACGCCCGGTGGATTCGTATGTGTGGAGAAAAGAAAACCCCTCTCTTTCACGAAATCGGACCTCAGTCCCATTCGCCCCGTAAGCATTGGAGGATTTGAACAATCTAGACAGGCTCAAACCGGCACAACCTGCTGTTGAAGCGGCAAGAAACCGCCTTCGGTTGACTGTTACAGTGGCAGGACGCTTGAGGGAGATAGGTGCATCGGTGACCAGCTGATCTTCTCCTGAAGCAAATGGATCCAGAACCTGCCGGGTCCTTGTGCCAGTGCAGTTAATTGGATGATTTTTATGATTCATTCCGATTCTCCTGATTATATAGATTTTATCGAACTGGTAGCCACGAGAGGGATGGTCCTGTGTCATTTGCCTGGCGTTGATTTTTCGAATCTGATGTCGCTTGTGTGTTCGCCGAAATGAAACTGGGCGGCATCGGGGCTGGTGATTTGCTGGTTGTTGAGGAACAGTCCATCTATGATCACATCCGAGACAGCATGCTTTTCATCGTAACCTCTGAATGAGGATGGAGGCATCCGGCTGGCGTGGATTTGGATGTTACGAAGGGTGATGTCATGGATGCGGCCGCGCCGTTCAAGTCCGCCCGAGTACTCCGCATGTTTTTCAACACTGAAGCTGATTGCATTCGGCATGTAGGTGCTGTCTGGATCTGAAACAAAGTGCTCTTCATCATTTTTCTGGATTCTGGGACGCTGGATGACAGCATCGTATTCAATGCGGATATCTTCGAAAAGGACTTCATGCACATCGCCATAATCCACATTCATGATGTCGATGGCGGGACCTGTCAGATGGATTACATCGCAGTTCCTGAAAGTAATCCGGCGCAGGTGTTCAGCGCGGGTTTCTGCACCGATCTCAAGCGCCTTCCCCCAATCATTCCAGACAACACAGTTTTCGAAAAGAATGTCTTCGCAGGTGTCGTAACGGTACTCGTCATGCCCTTTGGCGCAGAGAGAGTCGTCGTAGGTGCGCACAAAGCAACCTGAGACATGGGCATTGCGACAGTTATGAAAATCGATGCCATCCGAGTTGTAGCGCCAGCATCCGATGATCTTGATGTTTTTCACAGAAACATTGCTGCAGCCAAAGCAGGCGACATTGTAGACCAGCGAATCACGGATGGTGATGCCCTCAATCTCGATGTCACTGGAATTGATAAAATGGATTGTGTGTTCGCGGCGGCTGTTCCCGACATCGACAGATCCATCTCCGAGTTTGTCGACTTTGAAGAGGATCTCTTCCACATTTTCGCTGTTATCGAGAATACCGCGCCCGAGGATTCGGACACGATTCACCCCATCGCCATGGATGCAGCCATAGACAACAGCTCCCTCATCGATGTAGACAGTTTCATCATCTTTCAGGCGGAGGATGCCGATGTGGTGGACACCTGCGCCAAAATAGTGGGTCCCCTTTGTTTCCTGAGAGATGGTGTAGTCCCTGGGTGGGTCGATAAAAATATGAAGCGCATTGTGGGGGCCATCGAGTTCGACTGAATAACCCCCGGGACGTGGGAGGGTAAAAGTAATAATCCCATCCTTCACTTCCGGCGTTACCTTCGCTGACAGGGGGCGGACTGTGCAATCTGAAAAAGGATGTCCGGGGCTGTATTCGAAGGCCAGCGGTCCTTTCCCCTCGAGGCGTGCAAAATAGGCTGGTTCGCTTTGGTCTTTGGTGCGTTGGTGGCCGGGCCATCGCCTGTTAAAGGGATACGCGGAGACATAACACTGGGAGACAGGCAGGGGCATTCCCTCTGCAGTGATCGAAATGGGAGCAGCAGGCTCTCCTTCAGGAAGCTGGTAAATCTTCAGTGCTTTTTTTTCAGGGCCTGCAGCTGTTGTCTTATGGGATCCGAACGCAGCCAGAGCGATGGCAGAACTGCCTGTTTTCAGAAATCGTCGGCGACCAATGTGCATTTTCATCTTTATTTGTCCCTCACATCCGAACAGGCTGGTTATCCAAGATCTCTCAATCCCGGCAAAGGAATGATGGCAATTATAGGCAAAGACAATGGGTATTGAGAACTCTCTTAAATGGAAATCCTTTCAGAGCTTTGCCAGTTATTTGAATGATGGAAAAAATGGTGGAACGGATGAGGGTAAGGAAAGAATCCCCTGGACGTTTTTGGCGGCCAGGGGATTATGTTTCAATCAGAAACTCCCAAGGAGGCTTTCAGCTGATGATCCAAGAAAGCCTCGTCATCTCCTGGGGAGATCGAAATTCTTTCCCAGGGAAAGGAAGTTCACATTTACTTGGCTTGCACCGGTTCCCTGTTGGGCCGTGTAATTACAGTATCCATGTTCGGGGTAATCGACCAGCCGGTTTTCAGCCCGATGACGAACCATCCGAGGGCGAGAATACCAACAGCGAAGATGGTGTCCCCAATCACACGCAGCCAGCGCAAGATATGCATGACATCGGTCTGCATGAACTCAGCAGAACGTGCATACCACATTCCCTTGTCAACACTTGCCCATGTCTGCAGCAGGCCGACCGGCAGCAGGCTCAGCAGCACCATGAGGGCCAGTCCGACATTGATTGACCAGAATGAGAAGGAGAGAGCGCCGGTTTTCCACTCATGATGTGTCGCCAGTCCTTTAAGGCAGAACAGCATCAATCCGATCCCGAGCATCCCATACACCCCAAACAGGGCGGTGTGGCCATGCACAGGTGTTGTATTCAAGCCCTGCATGTAATAGAGCGCAATGGGTGGATTGATGAGGAATCCAAACAAACCGGCCCCGACCAGATTCCAGAATGCGACTGCAATAAAGAAGTAAATCGGCCATTTATAAGCTCGTACCCAGGGGTGCATCCGTGAAAGAGTCAGGCTTTCATAGGCTTCAAAGCCGATGAGGACGAGAGGAACAACTTCAAGTGCGCTGAAAACAGCGCCAAGGGCCAGGATCGCTGTCGGAGTTCCGGTGAAGTAGAGATGGTGGAATGTCCCGATGATGCCGCCGGCGAGAAATATGGTAGTTGAGAACAGGACCGCTGAAGTCGCTGTAGCAGTTTTCAAAAGTCCCATGCGGGTAAACAGGAAGGCGATCACGACTGTGGCAAATACCTCGAAGAAGCCCTCGACCCACAGGTGCACAACCCACCAGCGCCAGTACTCGATCATGGCATAGTGGGTCTGCCTTCCCCAGGCAAGGCCGGCGCCATAAAAGGAAGCGATGGCGAGTGACGAAATCAAGAAGAGGACAAGCAGGTGGCGGTTGTCATCACGCTGTTTAAGCGCGGGCCACATGGCACGGCACATCAGGCCGAGCCAGATAAACAATCCCGCAAACAGGAAGATCTGCCAGAATCTACCGAGATCGACATACTCAAGGCCCTGATGCCCAAGCCAGAAATTCGTCACAGGATTGAGTTTCTGCTGCACCGCCAGCCATTGGCCAACCATCGAACCGACGACAATGATCAGCAGGCAGATGAACAGGAGATTGACCCCGAAGCGCTGCAGCGGGGGTTCATATCCTGAAACCGCAGGAGCCATGAAAAGGCCGGTTGCCAGCCAGGCTGTCGCAATCCAGAATATACCCATCTGGACATGCCAGGTCCGGGTCACCGAGTAAGGCAGCCAGTCCGCCAGAGGAAAACCATAAAAACCGCTGCCTTCAACTCCATAATGCGCAGTCACAGCACCCATGCCGATCTGGACAACCGCCAATGCAGTGACGACCCAGAAGTATTTGAGTGTTGCACGCATGGAGGGTGTCGGCTGCAGGGCAAGCAGCGGATCGTTCCCGGGAATTTCATGGCCATCATCCGAAGCTTCTTTAAGAACAGCATGCCGCCAGGCCAATCCGGCGATCCCCGCCAGAAGAATAACGAAGCTGATGACCGACCAGATGACTGTCGCTCCTGTCGGATGGTTGCCGATCAGGCTCTCGGATGGCCAATTGTTGGTGTATGTAATGGCCTGCCCGGGGCGTTGGGTGGCACATGCCCAGGATGACCAGAAAAAGAATGCATTCAGCAGATGGCGCCGCTCCGGATCCTTCAAAGTGTTGGCAGGCATGGCATACGCATTGCGGAGCTCGGCCATCTCAGGATCATCTCCAAAGAGGCGGGCATAATGGTCGCCGACACTGGCGATGGCGCGGGCACGCTCGTCGGAAACCTGGAGGGTCTTTGTTTCAGCATTGTAGGTATTCGTCCGGATTTCATTTTTCATCAGCGCCTGAATGGCCGCCTGAGTCGGGAGGTCCAAATCGGCAAAGGGTTTCCCATGCTCTTTTTGTGAGAGTTCGTCGAGCATAAATGTCAATTCGCGATGCAGCCAGTCTGCCGACCAGTCCGGAGCCACATAAGCGCCATGCCCCCAGACACTGCCCAGCTCCTGGCCGCCAAAGGACTGCCACACATTCTGGCCATCGAGGATATCTTTTCCGGTGAGCAGAACAGTGCCCTGCTCATCGACGACACGCTCTGGTATCGGTGGAGCCTGCTGGTAGATGTCGTAGCCATAGTACCCAAGCACCACAAACGAACCGATGACTACCAGGCTCAGACTGAGCCAGTGCTTAAAAAACCGCATATTTTTAAAACCTCCAGATATATTTGTTGGCAATCAGAATCATTGCCGGTTGCAGAGGCAGGATGTCCGTACCCCTTTGCACATTTGAGTTCACACGAATTGAACGGTAAAACCGAATGAAAGCTCGAGAAGTGAAAAGCGACCTATGATCAGGCATGGATCTCAATAAGGGCCTCATCTCCACTAAGTTAGGCCAGAAAACTGTCTTTTCTGTTCCCATAAATTTCATTTTATCACGAAAAAGAAGAATGCCTATCCTTATCCTGGGAGCTGAATGCGGCAATTGGTAATTTGATTACGGTTTATCGGTCCCTGTCTGCTGCCACCTTGATCATGGCCAGATTTGGAACAAGAATGAAAACCAGGTGCACTTCTTCAATGAGTCTTTAAGGTCCTAAAAACACTTAACTCGACCCAGACGAATCAAGCTGCGACCCTGTGGCCTTTTGCCAACGGAGAAAACCCGACATGGAGTACTCATCCTCTGACCTTTCGATCCACTCGGACAATGGGCAGAAAACACATCACCAGGTTATAGTCAGTCCGTCAGTATCCGCCGCCCGGCTCTGTTTTATCGGCTTTCTTGCCACCCTGGTCGCCGTGGTGGCCACACTTCTGGCAAGAATTTTGACGATGCTGATCGGTCTAATCACCAACCTTGCTTACTACGGGCGCCTGTCTACTGACTTCTCCTCCCCTGAATACCATCAGCTGGGTTGGCTTGCAGTCATCATTCCTGTAGTAGGCGGGATTATCGTGGGATTGATCGCACGATATGGGTCAAAAGGCATCCGTGGCCATGGCATCCCCGAAGCAATGGAACAGGTGCTGCTCAACCAGAGCCGCATCCCACCACGGCTGACCCTTTTGAAACCATTGTCGGCAGCGATCGCCATTGGCACCGGGGGTCCATTCGGGGCTGAAGGCCCGATCATTGCAACCGGTGGTTCTCTCGGTTCCTTTACCGGACAAATTCTGAAGACAACAGCCCGTGAACGAAAGATATTGCTCGCCTCTGGTGCTGCAGCAGGCATGGCCGCCACTTTCGGATGCCCTGTTTCCGCTGTCATCCTCGCGATTGAATTGCTGCTCTTTGAAATCAGTCCGATGTCGCTGATTCCTGTGTCGCTGGCAAGTGCGACAGCGGCAGGAATGCGGATCGCCATGACAGGTTTTGTTCCGATGTTCGAAATGCCTCCCTTTACCGCGCCAGGAGCTGGCGCATTGGCAGTTTATGGCTTGCTGGGGTGCCTTCTGGGAATCTGTTCGGTTTATATCACACGCCTGGTTTACCTCATCGAAGATCTCTTTGCCCGCCTCCCTCTTCATTGGATGTGGTGGCCGGCACTGGGGTCCCTGGCTGTCGGCCTTGTGGGGTTGATCGATCCACGAACTCTGGGTGTGGGATACGAAAACATTCAGGCGATTCTTTCAAGCGTGATTATCGGGTGGCCCCTGGTCGTATTCTTTCTCCTTAAACTCACATCCTGGGCGATATGCCTTGGCAGCGGCACTTCGGGAGGAACCCTTGCACCCCTGTTTACCATCGGGGGCGGCATCGGAAGTGTGCTGGCAATGACTGTGGACAGCTTCGTTCCATCTTTTGGTGTGGATCCGGGAGTGGGGGCACTTGTGGGCATGGCTGCAATCTTTGCAGGGGCCTCACGCGCACCATTGGCTTCCGTGGTATTTGCATTTGAAACGACCCTCCAGCCGGCAGGGCTGCTCCCGCTGCTTTTAGGGTGCACGACTTCCTATATGGTTTCCTGTTTCATGATGAAAAACAGCATCATGACAGAAAAAATCGCCCGAAGAGGTGTCAGGATTCCAGTCGAGTTCACCGCTGACTATCTGGATCGTGTGACTGTGGCGGAAGCGGCGACAAACCGTGTCGTTACATTAACAGCGGACCAGACCCTTTCATCTGTCAGCCAGTGGTTCACAGCAGGCGGCCAGGGGAGCAATCATCATGGCTTTCCGGTCATTGATTCTGACCATCGAATTATCGGTGTCGTCACCCGCCATGGCCTGTCCGATGCCGCAGGGAAAGGCAAAACTCGAGTCCGCGATGCAATTACGCGAGCGCCTGTCACAATCGCATCCTCCTGCTCGCTCAGAAATGCTGTCCACCTCATGCTGATCGAAGGTGTGAATCGACTGATTGTAACTGAGGCGCATGATCCGGAGCGGGTGTTCGGGATACTGTCACGCAGCGATATTATCCTTGCCCATCAACACCAGCTGGATGAACACCACCAATCCGAGATCAGCATCGACCTGAGAACCATCCGCTTCCAAGGCCGTTTCAGGGAGATGATCAAATCAATAAAAGGGCATGACCTCAGGGCTGGATGTCTGGCAGGTGGAGAGACGGTCAAAAGATCGGAAATCAACACGTGCCCAGGCTCCTGAAGGTCCTCTGTACTTTGGCCTTTCCCGGTTCAATAATCTTTTCGATGGCATTGGGCATCGCCCGGCCTCGATTGACTGTCAAATTGCACACCCCCGAGGAGAACCAGTGATGAGAATCATTCCTTCCGTATCAAAATCCCTGCTGCTCTTGAGTCTTCCGCTGTTGCTGATCGTTTCGGCTTCGTTCGCTGAGAAGAAATCTGATGGTAAGAAAGACAAAGAAAAAGGCGAATGGATCGATCTGTTCAACGGCAAGGATCTGTCCGGCTGGCAGAATGCCCGTGAACCCGAAGTCGATTCAGGCTGGACAGTCGAGGATGGAGCTATGACAAACAAAGAAGGGGCCAATGATATCGCCACAAAAGAGTTGTACAAAGATTTTGTCCTCCGACTCGAATACAAAACAGTCAAGGGAGGCAACAGCGGTGTATTCCTTCGTGGACGCACCGAGGTGCAGGTCTTTGACAGTTACGGCAAAGAACAACCGAGCCTTGAAGACAATGGAGCTATATATGGCCAGTTTGTCCCAAAGGTGAATGCATCAAAACCTGCGGGAGAATGGAACTCCCTCAAGGCACGGTATTCAGGGAACATTTTATCTGTTTACCTGAATGGACAGCTGATCCACGACAAAATTCAACTGGATACAGTCTCAGGTGGCGCTTTGCCAGGCGGAGTCACTGACCCCGGCCCGATCCGCCTGCAGGGGGATCATGGAAAGGTCTGGTACCGCAACCTTCAAATCCGTCCAATCACCGGGAAGAAAGCTGAAGAGAAATAAGTTCACCTGATACCTCAGTCTGCTAACAGGGGATGCATCGACCTGTGGCTTGCACTTCAAGCCTGGATGCATCCCCCTGGCTGGCCTGAGAGCTGGATTGATATTTCAAGGCTTGGGAGGATCACGCTGCCGAAAGTTCTGCAGCGAGGTTATTTCAAGACCACCCCGGTCACACTTCCAGAAATCAGGCTGGCCAGATTGGCCAGGATGCGTGGGACTACCAGCCCTCCCCCGGGACAGGCAAGGTATCTCGGGGACCATTCTGGAGCGAATTTGTTTTTGTAGTTTCGAAGGCCTTCAAAGTTATAAAACTGGTCCCCATGCCTGAACAGGAATGCCCCGATCCGGTTCCAGAGCGGAGCCAGTGGCCTGGCTTCAAGACCTGACAGGGGAGCCATCCCCATGTTAAACCACTGATATCCCGAATCCTTTCCCCACAGAATTATCTGAAGAAAAAGGAACTCCATGATTCCATTTGGAGAACCGGGCCTGTAGCGCATCAGGTCAACCGACAGTTCTTCCCTTCCCCCACCCTCGAGGAGATTGGCAAAGGCCAGTATCTCTTCACCCTTTCTCACCACTGCGACAGGAAAGTGTGCCAGATAATCTTCACTGAAAAAGGCGAGAGAGAATTTCTTCTCACGTGTCGCTTTGGTCTTGAGCCAGGAATCAGAAACAAGGCGAAGATCTTCTATTCTGGCATGGATGGATTCTCTGGGTATGATTTCAAAAGTGCATCCTTCACGATCCAGGCGGCTCAGAGTATGGCGGAATTCTTTCCGGCTGCTGCCATCCAATGAAAACTGTGGCAGCCTCACTCGCGCTTCCTCACCCAGTTTGAAAACAGTCAGTCCCAGATCGAGATAAAGGTGCAGGTTCTCCGGGATCACCTGATAGAAAACAGGATAACCATTGTAGTAATCACACATCTCGCGGAATTCCCAGGCCAGCTCACGAATTTCACCTGCAGTCCCGGTGGGATCCCCCATGGATACCCAGCTTCGCTCTTCGATTCCAAACATCAGAAAAGCGGTCTTGCTGTCATTCAGCAGAATGGATTTATCACCCATCAGAGCCAGGTTTGCCTGAGTCCTGTGGCTTGACTCGATGATCGGCACCAGACTGTCCAGAGTCAGGCGATCCGGTGGCAGAAACCTTGGTGGTTTCGGGCGGATGAGGGTGAATAAAGCCAGTCCGAATGTCGCACCGACGACACCCACTGCGGCCCGCATGAAGCGCGGCGCATCTCCATCGAAGGTGAATTGCCACCAGAGGTCATGCGAATACTCGACATGTTTATATGAAAATAATCCCAGCCATATAAAGGCAGCCAAAGCCAGGAACAGCGATATCAGCCAGGACAGTGTGAATCGTCCAGTAACGAGTGAACCCTTCCGGTAAAAAAGGCTTTTCGAAGGCAGCAGCAGCATCAGGAAGAATCCGAGGATCAAAGCCTCTTCATAGTCGAAACCCTTTAAAAGTGAAAAAACAATTCCAAGAAGGAAGAGGGTGATTGTAATTGGATATGAGGCATCGATTCGATGGAACAACCCCCAGGAAAGAATCAGCATTCCAAATCCAACAAGGCTTCCGAAAAAGTGTGAAAATTCAATGACTGTCAATGGGAGAGTATTTGCGAGAAACCCCATCCGGTCCCCTAATCCAGGGGTCGAACCGGAGAGCAGCAGCAGACATCCACAGAGAAATACAATGGCAGAAAGGATTTCAGGCACAAAAGAAGAGAACCACTGCAAGGGAACCTGGATGACCTTTTTTGTATGGAGCTTCCGCTGAAGGATTTCATGGCACATCAGCAGAACCACAGCAAGAGCCAGAGGTGAGAAGTAATAAATCAATCGAAATGCCAATAATCCGCCCATGACCGAGGAAGCTGAAACAGCCGGAGTCAGAAAGATCAGCATCAGAGATTCAAAAACACCCAGCCCGCCAGGAACCTGGCTGATAACACCCGCCATAGTCGACAGCAGATAGATGGAGAGAAAATGATGGAATGATACTTCCGGGCCATGAGGCAGGAGCATAAATGCGACAGAACCAGCCAGGATCCAGTCAATGGAAGGAATCAGGATTTGCGCGAGGATCAGCGGGCCTCTGGGCAAAGGTACTTCAATTTCCCGGATATTGACTGGTTTCCTGATCCAGAAAACCAGCCCAAGATAAAGAAGCACCGGAGAAATCAGTATAATTCCAGCCAGATGCAGATTGGCTGCTGGAAGGTGTGCAAGAGAAGGAACAGCTGCCTGCCCAAGAATAAAAGAAACACCCGACACAAGAAGAAAACCGATAAGGACAGAGACCTGGCAGAAGGCGATGACCTTGCAATCTCACCTCCGGTTAACCCCCAGGCGCCATACAAACGGTAACGTATGGAGCCTCCGCTGAGCCAGGATAAACCCACATTATGGCTGAAGGCATATCCAATGAATGAGGTAAGCGCCACCTTCCCATATTCGAGGCTGCTTCCTGCATATCGAATCGCAGAGGCATCGAGTGTGGTCAGGACCCAGTAGTTGACTACAGTCAGCAGCCCGCCTGCCATCAGATGACGCAAGGGAATCTGCCGAAGATCATTAAGGATATCGGAGATGTGATAATGATGCAGAGTTTTATAGAGGACCCAGAGGGCCATGCAGAATACGGCAGGCATGACCAGATGGATGACGGCAGTTACCACAGTTCCAACTGATAGCTTTTTGTTAGAGGCTGGTGAGCTTGCCATTATTTCAAGTTATGCCTGATTTGCTTGAGGAGTTGGTCAAGGGGTGCGCATGTCGCTATTATTCAGGTCCATGGCATCAATGCCCTGTCTGGTTCTGCTCAGATAATTCTCCTTTAAGTTTCAGGCAGGCGGAGAGGATCTGTGCCCTCGCTGAATCGATCGACTCAGTCGCAGCTTCATATTGTGGAACACTGTCGGTCGTCAAAGGAAGCCGGCGCCCCACCGCAGCGAGAGTATTCTCGACGGACTGTGGTGTCTTGGAAAGGATCTGTCTGGCATCATTCAGTGTGTCTGAGGAATATCCGGCATCTTCAGCCTGGCGGATCAGTTCTTTCAACAGGAAAAGAATTTCATAATCTTCGATGCCTTCCCGGGCCGCTTCCCAGCGTTTGCTGGTAATAATGGCATCCTGCGCATCGTACACATGTGAAAAGTAGTCATCATTCGGATTAAATCCATCCCACAGGTAGTTCCCGTATTTATAGGTCCACCAGCCAACCCCTGTTAACCCGAGGTTCCAGGCATGCCAGAAGCGCCAGCGGAAAAGGCCAAGACAGGAAAGGGTGCGTGCTCTGCCGGAAGCGTCATAGTACCAGGTTTCGTTTCCATTCTGTTTGGCGAATGGGAGGATTTCATCGCCAAACCGATCAAGCAGTTCAATGGCAGGGCACCAGATATCAACCAGCCCTTCCCACATTTTGAGGGAATCCATTGTTGTCCCACTGGTGGGGTTGGCGTATATCTGAATGGATGGATCCGCCTGGCGGATCAGTCTGGCGACTTTGGCAAGGTTGATGGATGTCTGTGAAAAAGGGCTGGCAGGCTCATCATAGGGGTAGATGGCGTAATCATCATACCCAAGGCCCAGCAATTTCAGGTGGCTGGCCCATTCCCGCATGAATTCCACAAACGCAATGTTCCAGCCATCAGAGAATTGTTCCGCCCCGGTCAGGAAATGTTGGGGTCCGATAAACAGAATGATTCCATAAGGGCTTAGGCGTTTGACTGCTGCATCATGGGCCGAGAAATCGATGGTGCCAGTTAAGCTCCCCTGGGCATTGCAGGTGCCTGTGGGTGTGGACGCAAACTGAACATTGACTCCATGTTCGACAAGATCTTTCAGAATGTAGTCGGGTTCTTTTTCGGCATTGGCCCAGACACAAAACCGGAGCGGGCTTTCATCAGGCATTTTGAGATCGGCCACCTCAAGCTCGATGGGTATGGAGATCATCGATGGCACAGGCTCGACCGTTTTCAGATGGAGAGTCGATGAATATTTTCCAGGCTCGAGACCAGTGCTGTTGAAGGTGAGCCAGAGCTGCCGGGCTTCATCTCGCGGGGCGACAATGAGGCCCGCCTGATTCAGCAGAGGGAGAGCATCGGCAACATCTTCGCCACGGACAGTTGGGACTACAATCGATTCGCGCAATTGCAGACAGGATGTTCCCAGTGTTTTCTCCCCCTGTTTGAATGGATCACACCAGGCCCTAATGTTTAGGGTCTTTCCCACATAATTCATAATCATCAGCGCCTGTGAGTCATACTCATCGATGCACAGCTGTGAGCTGATCCTGCGGCATAACTTCCCCGAATCAGGAAGTGTTTCCTCAGGGTGGAAGTAGGCCCAGGGATTGGACTGGTATACTGCAAATGACTTTGTCGCTGAATCTTGGGCTGCTGCTGCAACCATCTGTGAAAGGCGCTCGATTTCATTTCTGAGATTTTCAACAGGATTGCCAGAAGATTTCCGGTTATCCATTTTCTTCTCCGATTCCAGCATGACAACTCTTCCTTGGAGTGAATCCAGTTGATTGATGAAGTTATCGAGAACAGGTTCATTCAGGCCGGTGTTTTTTCGGAGGCCTTCTTTGATATCGGAAAGTTTTTGTTTCAGGAATTCTTTTTCCTGCTCAATACCGCGATATTCAAGGTTCCATTCTTTCTGACTCTGAACAGCATTTTTTTCAGTATCGAGAAGGGTCGCTCTGATGGCGTAGGTTCCCTCCTGATTGACCGTGAAATCGATAGAGGTTCGTTCCTTCTCGGAATAGGTGTGATTCGAGAAATCCATGTGAGACCCATCTGGACAGGAAATTTCGGTCAGCACAGTTAATTTCTTCAGGCCGGGATTTTGGATATCGAATCTCCAATGATTGTTTCCACCAGAAAGATGAGGTGGCGACGACAATGAAAAAGAACAATCCGTTACTTCCCCGGATATGGACTGTTGTGGTGCTGCCAATTGAATCCATTGGCTTGCCTGGGGGTATTTTCTGGAATGGCTGCGATCGCCTCCAAGGGTCAGCCACAGTTCCGGGCTGTCGTTAAAAGGAGCATTCCACTTGTAAAACATCAACACCTTCTGTCCAGTCAAGCCCGAGCCGGAAAGAACCAGGTCAAGATTTCCATCATTATCGAAATCTCCTGCCAGAGGCTGGGAACTCAAACCTGGGGGATGGGAGCTGCTGGAGGATCTTTCCATCGGAATCCAAAATCTTGAGACCCAGGTTGGTAAACAGAAGTTCCAGGGCAGGATCCTCATCGAAGTTCGCTGCAATCGGTGACGAGTTCATCCAGGTATCATTAAATTCCTGTGTCCAACGAATACCTTCTTTGCCATAACATTGGACCTTGCCGCTTTTGACGCCAAAAACCACTTCCTCCTGACTGTCCTGATCAAGATCAGCCGCAAGAACGGCAGTATTCACATGGAGATGGACATTCATATCCAGATCGATTGCCGGCTTTTTGAGGTCGATACGAATGAAGTGATGCAGCCCGCCGCCGATATAAACCTCCGGAATCCTATCCATGTCGGTATCAGCAAGAACGGGCAAAGACCATGGAATGCATTCTTTGGGATGATATATCTGCCAGAGAAGTTTGCCTTTCGAATTGAGAGCATAAATATGCCCATTGTGTGAGGTAAAAATAATTTCTTTTCCAGGAGTGTCATATAAATCCGCCACCAAAGGAGTTCCGATCTGATCTCCTTTTGCAACAAATGTCCACAGGTTTTTGCCATTGCTGTCGAAGCAGTTGACAGCTCCAGACTGGTCTCCGATTAGGATTTCAAGCCGTTCATCCTGATCCAGATCATCGATGACCGGTGCCGATTCTGCCTGAACAACCCCTCTTGTTTCAGCTTTCCAGAGCACTCCTCCATCTTTGTCGATGAGAAGCAGGTGTGCATGGCCATCAGCGGCGACAATTTCTTCCTGGCCATCCTTGTTGACATCGGCTACAGCTGGGACTGCGGTTGATGGTTTTGACAAGGGAACATTCCAGACAACCTGTCCCTCCGGGGTGTAGCAGATCAGCCCCTGGCCGACATCACATGCGACAATACCGAGTGTCCTGCCACTTTTCAGGTCTCGAACTGCATTTGCACCAGAGAAGCCATCAGCTGAATTCTTCTGCCAGGCCACATTGGCTTGAGGTTGGGCAATGGCCTGAGTGCTGATGCAGATAAACAGGATGATTCCCTCAAATGTTGACCTCTTCAGCATTTTACAGCCTCCGTCTTGTCATAATATTTATTGGTGGTTTACGAACTTGCACCTGGCCTTCTCATGAATGAAATTGGATGCGATGGAGAAGAAAGAATCACCCAAATAAAATGGTTCATACAGCCTCAGTATAGCCGTGTTTTGTCAATCTCTTCGATGGCCTTTTTCAAACGGTTTCTGAGGTCTGCTTTTATTTCCTGGTATTGATTGTCATCAGCCAGATTGGCAGTTTCATCAGGGTCTCTGGTGAGATGATAGAGTTCCTCACCATAGGATCCTGACTGGTCCACAATATACTTCCATTCAGTGGTTCGAATCATTTTCAGATCTGCCCGGGTATAGTGATGCTGGCCATATTCACCATATAAATCATCACCCCATGAAATTGATTCTCCCTTGAGCAAAGGCAGAAAGTTGTGACCGCGTATCAGGGGAGTCGAGTCGCATGGGAGGCCGGCAATCGAGAGTATTGTTGGATACCAGTCCAGGCTGGAAACAACACGGTCCATCTTTTTAATGTTTTTATCATGCCCTGGAATATCTATTACAGCGGGCACACGCAGCGAGGTATCATACATGTTGGGCCTCTGATTGGTGGGATGGGATGAAGGGAGGCCGCGGACATCGAGTGTAATCTTATGCCCGTTTCCTTTGTGCCAGATGCCATTATGGCCGATGTTGTAACCATTGTCGCTGGTAAATATGATGACTGTGTTCTGTCGCAGGTGGCGTTCATCAAGGTGCTTCAACAACCGTCCGATATTCCTGTCGATCCCTGTTATGCTGGTCAGATATTGGCGGGTGATATCCTTTACCTTTTCGATATCCAGTTCAGGGAATGCCGGATTTGGAATAATTGGATCGATCTCGGAATAGGGTTTGTAGTCATCTTCGGGAAAGGGTTTCCAGGGTGCATGAGGAGAGCGCAGGTGAAGGCACAACAGGAAAGGCCGGCTGTTTTCTTTCTCATTCAGAAACCGGATGGCACGGTCGGTCAGAATGTCGTCAGTGAAGCCTTTGCATTCCTCGGTTGCATCATCCACACAAAGCACCGGATCAGTAACTGTGACGCCCCCACTGGCAAATCCATAGAAGTGATTGAAACCATGATGATGGGGATGATACTTCCTGTCAGTCCCCAGGTGCCATTTGCCAACCAGGCAGGTATCATACCCAGAGTTTTGCAGAACCTTTGGCCATGTGGAAACAGAGCGGCTCAGGCCAATGTGTGGCTCTGTTTTCGGGCTTATCCAGTCAGTGATTCCCAGTTCTGACCCATAACGGCTGGTAAAGAGAGATGCGCGGGATGGAGAGCAGACCGGAGTTGTTACAAAGCAGTTGCTGAGAGTAACTCCGCCATCGAACAGACGGTTGAGATTGGGGGTGTGCGCTTGAGTATTCCCAAGGCAACCCAGACTCCAGGCGGACTGGTCATCTGTCAAGATGAAGATGATATTCGGTTTGCCCTGCGAACAGGCCGGGAGGATCGTCAAACAGACATTCAGCAGAAATATAAAACCCAAAAGCAGCGCAGTCATGTTCTTATCCAGGAATCCACCCGGAGGTGAGTGGTTCAATAATCTCCAATTCTTAAAGATAGCCTGATTGATGAAGTCAATTTATTGGAATCTCTTTAAACCTTTTCCTGGCCAGGCCGGTGAGGAATTGGGACCGCAACTCCGTGCTCAAAACCGGACCGACATTACTGACAAGGCGTCTGTGACGATCACTGGAGTAATCATACATTTTCCGATACAGGCCGATTTCCGCTGCCGGAATCGGATCGAATCCAAGCGAATAAGCCGGGGAGTTTTTTTTCAGGGTAAAATTCTGTGCAGAGGGATCCACAAACATTGGATCCTGGTTGACCAGATTATCTTCGAAGACAAGAAATGGGCGCGCAGCCTCTTCGATACGGTCCCATTTGCCTCCAGTACAGATATTACGGGCAATCAGATTTCCTTCAGGGGCTTTAGGCTGTTTTTGGAAGATGTTGAACAGTTCCGGGTAGCGTGAGGCATAGGGTTCTTTACGGTAGTCGATGCCCAATATGGTTCCTTTGCTGCTGGCCTCAGCGATCCATTCATCGGCATGGTAATGCGCCCATCCAAGAGCACGCGCATCCACATGGATGGCTGGATCACAATCCACAAAGACATTGTTCTCAATTGTGCAATCCCGGCCGCCACCGATAAATGCCGCTGCAGTCACTTTATAAAAAATGTTCCCGTAAATATCGGCTGAGGCAAACATGTCATCGAGATAAACTCCGACACACCCTTTATTCTCAAAACCGGAGACATCGTGCATGTAGTTGTAACGGATGATATTTTCACGCTGAGTCCAGTCTCTTCCGGCGTAGATGGCTCCGGCATCATTGGACTCCAGGCACACATGATGAATCTCGTTATATTCAATCCTGTGTTCATTTCCATTGAAATAGATTCCGATATGAGGCGCCGAATGGATCAGATTATTGGCGACATGATTGGCAACACCATGAATTGAGACGCCAGGTTGATACATGCGGTAGAAACGTCCATAGTCATGAATGTGATTATCGACGACAGAAATGTTGCCGGGTTCGAGAGTTTTTCGTTCACCACCACTGATTATGACACCCCCGCGGCCTGTCTGAAATATTTCACAACCACTCACAAGATGATTATATCCATTGACTTCGATTCCATTGCCTCCCACATTGCAGACAGTGCATCCATCGATGATGCCATGGCTGCCGCCATTAACCTTCACAGCGGTTCCCCGTGCGAACTCGAAGGTCATGCCGCTGAAACAGAAATTGGATGTGCTTTGAGTAACGACAAGATTTTCCAGCACCGAGGCTTTCAAAGGTTTGTCCTCGATGCCCGCCAATGGCCACACATAGAGGATCCCTTTTTCGCGGTCGATAAAATATTCACCCGGTGAATCGATTTCGGAAAGGAGGTTGAAGGCGTAGTACCATTGGCCTTTCCGGTATCCATAGGCGTGGTATGGCTGCTTGAGATTAATCTGTTTGTTCGTGACATCGATAGAATCAATCTGCTGCCGTTGATCCGACCAGTCCCAGAACCAGTAGCCATGCAGCCAGGGATCTTTTTCTTTCAGCCAGCGTGCAGGGCGGTCATCCTCATACAGGAATTTTCCAACTGTACTTCCATGTGCACCATGGATCTGGTGCCCATCATCAACGACAAGGTCTTTGATTTTGACAAATCCCTCGTTTGGCCAGCGTGAGAGATGCAGCGGGGTCGCATCCTGATAGATCTCAATGCCACCTCCATCCGGCGGTCCGAAATCATCGATTCCCTGCTTTTTCAGATCGGTCTGAAACACATGGGCCTTCGCGCCTTCAACCAGTTGCTCCAGAATCTCCGGATTGCTGACAGAAGTGAAATCACTCAGAATTATCCCACCGGATATGCGAACTTCCTCGCCTGGGAATGCCATGTAGACAATTGGTGCTTTATCAGTCCCGGAATCTTCTTCTTCCAGCAGAAAGGGCGACTGCAGCTGATATGTTCCTCCGCGGAGGATAACAACAACACCTTTGTCCGGGATTTCGTTTTTTGCTTTCAGCCTTCTAATTTCATTTCGTGCTTCTTCGAGAGAGGAAAAGGGGCTGTCCGCCTGACCGCTGTAATTCTCAGACGTGGCTCCAGTCTTCTCATCATGGCTCTGAGTTGAGACAAAGAGCACCCTGGAATGGTCTATGGGATTCGGATTCTCTTCAGCAAGAGCGGATACCGGTGAGGATAAGGCCCAGGACAATAAACAATACAGGAAAACGAGCGTGGCTGTTGAAAGGGAGGAATGGTTTGGAATGAATTGCTGGAGCATGAACGACCTCTCTCACAATTATTTGTCTATCCCAAGGACTCATGGAGAAAGCCTGAGTTTCATCGGCGCCATCCATCAATCCACTGGAAACAGGGGAACCCTACAGGCGAATAGATTATCGATATATCAGAAAATATCAATCTCAGTTTGTTGCCTGTTAATGAAATCTTGACGGATAATTGCCGAGATCATAGGCTAAACACATTGGAGACTCAAATGACTTTGGATGTTCTTCTGGTTTACCTCCCTTACACAGGTGGCTTTATGCCGAACCTCGGGCTGGCTTGTGTCCGGTCGGCCATGGCCCAGGTTGGATATTCCTCCCAGATCATTAACTTCGACTACAGCTTTTCTCATGTAGTCAATGAAGTCTCTGACCCCCATCTGCGGCATAAGTTGTATAATCTCGAAAACTGGGTGGGTGAGGATAAACTGCAGGGCCTGCTCCCGGATATTAATGACTCAGTTGAATCCTGGGTTCAGCACATTTATTCAGTTCCATCCAATGCACTCGGATTTTCAGTCAATTGCTTCAACCATGCTGCAACCGCCGAGGTCATTCGCCGTCTGCGCCTTCTGGGGGATGACCGTCCGATACTGATGGGAGGTGCAAACTGCTACTTTCCTGAATCGGTAGAGGGAATATCCTATCTGGCTGATGCAGTCGTGCTTGGAGAAGCGGATGAAACCATTCCCGAAATGATGCCCTGGTTCATGAATGGGTGCCATGGCGATCCCCCGACGGGAGTGCTGGTTTCCCGTTCAAAGGGGGAGCAAACCTGGAAGATACGCAACCCACCCGAAGATCTGGACCGTCTGCCGCTTCCCGATTATGGGGATGAGATATGGCCTGAGGGGTGGGGTTATCCGGATTTTCCAATCGAAATGAGCCGCTCATGTATTTTGAGCTGCGCCTTCTGCGATGTTCATTCGCGCAATGGTTCGTTTCGAATGCGTTCACCGAAACGCCTCATCGAAGAAATCCTCAGCCTGAAACAAAGATATCCATCCTTGAGGCTGCATTTCAATGATTCGCTGGTGAATGGAAAACTCCCATACCTGCGCGAAGCCTGCGAGCGGATCGAAGCCGAGCAGATCGATGTCCCTCTAGTCGGCCAGGCGATTATCCGGCGTGACCAGAAATTCGAAGATTTTCAGGCCATGCGCCGAGCCGGGTTCCATACCTTGATATACGGCCTTGAAAGCGGATCGTACACAGTTTTGCAGATCATGAACAAAAAATCCGGCGGCAACCTGTCGCAGATATCCCAGTGCCTGCAGATGACACACGATGCTGGAATCAAGGTAGTGATCAATTTGATTGTGGGATTCCCGGGTGAAACACGTGAGGATCTGCTGGAAGCGGCTGATTTCCTGTGCGAAAATGCGCAATACATCGATGTTGTTGCAAGCCTCTCCACTATGGTCCTCCTGCCGGGAAGCCCGGTATCCCGTTTCCCGGAAAAATTCGGTGTCGAACCGACAACTCGATTTGGCCCGGACTGGCAGACACTGGATGGAACCAATAATTATGACGAACGCCAGCTTCGCTGGTCGATTCTGTATGACCGACTGATCAGCGCCGGTGTTGAAATGGGGACAGTTGTTAAAAGAATGGAGAAACCAGCCCCTTCACCTCCAAAACCACGTTCGCTGTGGCAGAAGCTGGCTGGGAAATTGAACCCTGTTTAACAGATTTGATTAACCTTCTCTGCTCTCCTCAAGTTACGAATCCGTGAGAGCAGCCTTCAGGGGCGGGTGCGCACCAGGTCTCCCTTGGAGTTTGTCCCATTGGTCGGGCTGTATATCCAGTGTGCGGCATTGATGCGAATGTTTCGCATGTCATTGGGATTCAGGTTGATCGTGTCAAACTCCCGATTCGGACCAAGGCCAAGCAGGCAATAATTAATTCCATTCCGTTTCATTGCATCGGCTGTTTCGACCTGGCGGCTGTGCCGCAGGGAATCCTGAGACCAATAGAAATAGGTGATTCCATGCGCGGCATCGGCTGGATGTGGAGTGATCATGGAACCGGTTGTTCCATTCCTGATCTTTTCTCCACCCTGAGGAGCGAACAGGTCGAGCGGGAGCTGTTTGATATAGGGGATGGGGGTGGTCAGCTGCATCAGGGAGTAGCAGTTATTCCCCGGCAAAACAATTTTTGGATTAAATGGTGTAAATTCGTAAGTGGCCTGTGCAGGGTAACGAGGCCAGTCACTGCGGTAAGACTCCAGAGCAGTTGCCAGCCCGCGCATTTCTGCATCGGACCGCACAACCTTGGCACGGATTTGGGCTTCAAGGAAATTGGGAAGGGCAATCGAGATGAGGATAAGAATTATTGCAATTACAATGAGCAGTTCGATCAGAGTAAAAGCGGTAAGGCAGGAATGTTGCCGAGATTTAATTCCTGAACTATTCATGGACTGTGGCTTCATTTTTAGCACCCTGAATATTGAATAATAATGGCACGGGATCATCCCTATCCTACTTTTTAACCGAAACAGGGTCATTTGTCATCAATCAATATCTCTCCATCACCACTTTATCAGAAAAGGGAAATCACCTTTAATGTGAAGAATATGCCCCACCCTGAAGGACAAGGAGAATTCTCTGCCATGCGCCTCTGGCCCGCCTCGGTCTTTATTTCCTGTATGCTTCTCGGTGTGAATGGATTCGCTTTTGTCATGCAGGGGGCAGTTATGCTTCACAATCCAACAGATATGGGAGCCGACAAGGAACAGGCCACCACTTTTTTAACGGGAGATGGCCCGATCATGAACGAGATTTATCGCCCCCAGTTCCATTTCACTGCGCGGAAGAACTGGCTGAATGACCCCAATGGCCTGGTTTACCTCAAAGGTGAATACCACCTCTTTTTTCAACACAATCCATTCGGGCGGGAATGGGGCAACATGCACTGGGGCCATGCGGTGAGCAGCGATCTGATTCATTGGCAGGAACTGCCGATCGCACTCTCCCCAGACTCCAATGGAACCTGCTTTTCCGGTTCAGTTGTGGTTGACAAGGACAATACTTCAGGATTCAAAAATGGCGAGGAGGATGTTCTTGTCGCTCTCTATACCGGGGAGGGGCACGGCCAATGTGTCGCTTACAGCAACGATCGCGGGCGAAGCTGGACCCGGTATGAGAAAAATCCAGTGATTCCACTCTGGCCGGATCGGGATCCCAAGGTGATCTGGCATTCCCCCACCCGGCAGTGGATCATGGCGCTCTACATCGAACAGGGGAGCCGCACCGGCACAAAGGGGATTGGATTCTTCAGCTCAAAAAACCTCAAAGAATGGACCTGTCTGAGTGAGATTGGCGGCTTTTATGAATGCCCGGACCTTTTCCCACTGCCGGTCGATCTGGACCCGCAGAAGATTCGCTGGGTTGTCCTGGGTGGGGATGGGCAATATCTGGTTGGGCAGTTTGACGGAACATCCTTCAAGCCGGAAAGCGAACTGCTGCCGCTTGATCTGGGGCAGAACTTTTATGCCACTCAGACCTACAGTGACATCCCACCTGAAGATGGACGGCGCATTCAAATTGCATGGATGCGCGGAGGTGAGTATCCCGGAATGCCATTCAATCAGCAGATGACTTTCCCATGTGAGCTTTCTCTGCGGACCACTCCGGAAGGGATCCGGATGTACCGTTACCCGGTAAAAGAGATCGAAAAAATCGCCGGACAACGGCATTCCTGGAAAGAGATTTCCCTCTCCCCAGGTAAAAATCTGTTCGATGGCATTCACCATGACCTGCTCGACATTCACATTGATGTGAAACTCCAGCAGAACCACCGATTCCTCCTTCGAGTCCGTGGCGCGGAAATCTCCTATAATGCTGAAACGGGCAAACTGGTTTCACTCGGAAAGGAAGCGGACCTGCCGCCAGTGGAAGGAAGGCTTCGTTTGAGAATCCTGATTGATCGGACCTCTGTGGAGCTCTTCGGCAATGAGGGGAGAGTGTCGATGTCATCCTGCTTCATTCCCGGATCTGAGGAGTTTTCACTGACCTGTGAAGGCGGTCCTTTGGACATCAGCCAGATTGAGGTTATCCAGCTGAACCCATCGCCGGGAGCACCGCCGCTCGATGAAAAGAAATAAAGGAGGCGCATGACAAATGAATTCCATATTAACTGCAGCAATTCAGAGCCTGGTGGGACTGTGTGTGATTTTTCCCTTCGGTGTGGCAGCTCAAACCCCGGTTCATACAGTCCCGGGTGTGATTATCGATTGGGTGCCGGCATCCACTCAGCAGTATATCGGTTCACCTTCTCTGGCGTTTCTTCCGGATGGCACCTTTGTCGCCAGCCATGACCTGTTCGGACCCGGGAG
Source organism: Candidatus Hinthialibacteria bacterium OLB16 (assembly GCA_001567115.1). Lineage (GTDB taxonomy): Bacteria > Hinthialibacterota > Hinthialibacteria > OLB16 > OLB16 > OLB16. The sequence continues at coordinate 24,164 of LMZT01000116.1, forward strand.
CAGCAAGGATAAAACTGTTGTGTTTTCATCCAGCGACCAAGGGCAGACCTGGACAAAGATCTCCGAAATTACGGGCCAGTGGTGGTCCAGCCTGTTTTTCCACCAGGGCAGCCTGTATCTGATGGGTACCAGCAGAGAGAATGGTTACGCCGCCATAAGGAGGTCGGCCGATGGGGGAAAAACATGGACAAACCCCACCGATGAGAAAACAGGGCTTCTTTTCGGGGATGGAAGATACCACACCGCACCGGTCCCGGTGGTGGTCCACCATGGGCGCATCTGGAGGGCCATGGAAGATACCATGGGAACCGGCAACTGGGGTGATTATTTCCATGCCTTCATGATGTCAGCGCCAGCTGATGCTGACCTGCTGGATGCGGGAAACTGGACAGCCAGCAACCGATTGGGGAAGGACCCCTCCTATCTGGAAGGAAAATTTGGGGGGTGGCTGGAGGGAAACGCGGTGGCCACACCCGATGGAAAGATTGTAAACATCCTTCGGGTAGATCACCCGGAATATCCGGAAAAAGCGGCGATAATCGAAATAAGCGAGGATGGAAAGCAGGCAGCCTTCGATCCGACGACCGGATTTATCCAATTTCCGGGAGGAGCGAAAAAGTTCACCATCCGGCCCGATGCTCAAACCTCACGCTATATCACACTGGTCAATTATGTTCCTGAACAATATCGATCCACACCTCCCCCCGGAACCCGCAACACTCTGGCGCTGGCCAGCTCGGCTGATCTGAAGAGCTGGAAGGTTCATTCCATCATCCTCCAGCACCCCGATACGGAAAAACACGCTTTTCAATATGTGGACTGGCTGTTTCTGGGCGATGACCTGGCGGTTGTGTCACGGACTGCCTATGACGATGGAGTCGGTGGCGCCCATAATTATCATGATGCGAATTACATGACATTCCACAAAATTAAAAATTTCCGATCCCTGCTGGACCAAACGATTGAGTAAACCAAAGCAGGAAAACTTTCCTGCTTCCAGAGGATAGAGCCCCCAGGCATACTGGGAGGGAGAGAGGAATACTCATACCCTGATGAGCGGGCCATCCAATTCACGCCGTAATTTCCTGAAACCTCGCACCCTCGGAAAGATGCTCACCACCTTCACTGGTGGTGAGTGGCCTCAAGGTGAAATAACCCGAGAGGAAGAAGGCTGGCTGTACCGTCTGTCACGCGAAGCCATGGCCACACGCTTTCAGGTCCTGTTCGAGGTGCTCGATGCGGATTTGACCTCAGCCGCCGAAAAAGGGCTGGATATCATCGATGATCTCGAATCTCAGCTGACTGTATATCGTGAGGGCAGTGAAGTTTCCCGGATCAACCGCGAGGCTTTTGGGCAGGAAGTCATGGTGGAGAAAGGCCTGTTTGAGCTCCTCCAGATGAGCCGGACACTCTGGGAAGAAACCGGCGGGTGTTTTGATATCGCAGTCCACCAGCTGCTCAAGGCCTGGGGGATTTTCAAACCACCCTGGCGCCAACCCTCCAGGGATGAAGTCCAGGAAGCATTGCTGAAATCCGGCATGGATGCTGTTCTCCTGGATGCGGGGAAACAGGCAGTCCGTTTTTCCCGTGAAGGGATAGGAATCAATTTCGGTGCGATCGGGAAAGGGTATGCCCTGGAAAAAGCGGCGGAAAGGCTTCTCGCCGGTGGACTGGAGCACTTTCTGTTCCATGGAGGAAACAGCAGCCTGCTGGCACGAGGCGCTTCAACCTGGGAGAATGGGTGGCTGACTGCGGTTGTGGACCCAATGGACTGGTCCCGGGAAATGGTCCACCTGTTGCTGCGGAACCGTGCCTTGTCCACATCGGCATTGTCCCGGGAATGCCTCACCAAAGGGGAAACCGCCCATATTATTGATCCCCGTTCCGGTTATCCGGTTCAGACTGACCTGGCATCCGCTTCGGTGGTGTGCCGGTCGGCCACTGTGGCTGAAGGCTTGTCAACCGCCTTCCTTGTCATGGGGCTGGACATGGCTTTAGAATACTGCCAGAAACATCCGGAAGTCGGTGCGGTGTTCCTTCGGCGGCCACATCAGGGCAGGCCGTTGGAAATCATACACACCGGGATTCCGAGTTCATCCCTGGAGGTTCTGGTTTAAAAATGCCCAAAGGACATGATTTATCCGGCGCACAAAAATTCTGCCTGGTCATTCTACGAATGGCGATCGGCTGGCATTTTCTCTCCGAAGGAATTGGCAAGATTCAGTCCCTGACCTGGTCCTCGGCGGGATACCTGACTTCATCATTTGGCCCATTTTCCTATCTTTTTCAAGAAATGCTGAAGGAAGAAAACGCCTGGTTTCTGCATATCGCCGACCTGATGGTAACGTATGGGCTGATTGTTGCTGGAGCCTGCCTGCTGCTCGGGCTGTTTACACGCCTCGGATGTGTGGTGGGTTTGATGCTGCTCGCACTGTTCTATGTTTCAATGCCTCCCTGGGAGTGGACTCCCATGCCGGGCACCGAAAGCAACTACCTGATTGTCAACAAAAACATCATCGAAGCCTTGGGGCTGCTGATCATCCTGGCATTCCCGACCGGAAGATTCGCCGGGCTGGATGCGCTTCTCTATCCTTTGATCGGTCAATACATGCCTGAGTGGCTGGTTGGAGCCCGATCAAAGGAAGCCTGAACAGGTTGCAGGGGGGATAGGCCGGGAAGATGGATACTTCCCTTCTCCCTGTTTCCCTGAGCGGTGCTCGTATTCAAAGTGTACAGTCAGTTCTGGAAAAAACCGCCAATCCTGACATTACCGCAGTTCGTCTCGCACGAGTTTTCGGGCATGAGGAACTCCAGAACTGGATCGACACAGTCCTGTTCGAGGGAGAGGATCCGACTCCACTCTTCGAAAGCCTGGCGCTGACTCTTTCCCAGAGCGAATTTCTCACCTCGATCCTCGAACGGGAGCCAGGCCTTCTGGTGTCCTTTGAATCCGACCGGGATTTCAGCTTCTCCTCGAGTGCATCCATCTTTCAGAATCAGCTCCATCGCCACCTGCAGGACCTCAAGCCGAGTGAACCGTTCAAGATCGCTCTGACCCGTTTCAAGCTCCATGAGGTATTCCGGATCGCAGTGCGGGATATTACCAACCGCGCTCCGATCGAGGTCCTCTGCCGGGAGCTTTCTGACCTGGCTGACCTGGTGCTTCAGGCGGCTTATGAAAAGGTGTATGCCGACACGCTGATGACTCATGGGACCCCACGGCATCCGGATGGAAGTTTCGTGGAGATGGCCATTCTCAGCCTTGGAAAGCATGGAAGCCATGAGCTCAACTTCAGCAGTGATCTCGACCTGATTCTCATCACCCCCGGCGAAGGGAAAACAGATCTCGAAAACCGGCTCGAGGCCTGTGAGACCTGGCGGGAAACTCACCCGTATGCCCGGTATTCCACCAATCACGAACCCACAGCACGGATGCGGAGTGTCAATTTCGAAACCTTTTTCACCGAACTGGGAACCCGCCTGATCGATCTGGTGTCGGATCCGGGCCACATGGGGCTGCTTTATCGGATCGATATGCGCCTGCGGCCGGAGGGGGTGACAGGCCCGCTGGTCCGAACATTCGAATCCGCGCTGCAGTACTACCAGAACTGGGGGCAGCGCTGGGAACGGCAGGCGCTGATCCGGGCACGACCCTCGGCCGGCTGCCTGGAACTTGGAGCCGCTCTGTTGAAGGAGCTTGAAGGGTTCATCTACCGAAAATATGTGGATCCCCTGGAAGTGGATGAAACCCTGCGGGAAATGCGCGACCTGCGGTTCCGTTCGATCCTCATGGCTGGCAATGACCCGAAAGCCCGTCGAAGGAATGTCAAAAACGGGCCTGGAGGAATCCGGGATGTCGAATTTTTAGTCCAGGCGGTTCAGAATCTGTATGGAGCACAGTTTCCCGAGCTACGGCAGGGGACCTTGTTCGAGGTTCTTCGTCGCATTCACCAGAGCGGCCTGATGGGTGAGCAGGAATACACCCTGCTCCTCAAAGGGTATGCGTTCCTGCGGCGCCTTGAGCACAGGGTCCAGATGGATGATATGCAGAAATATCACCTGCCGCCCCCAGGGCCAAACCTGGAGATTCTGGCTCGCGGGATGGGTTATCCCGATGCAGCGGATCTTGAAAGCCATTACACACAGACCACAGAAGCGGTTCACAATATCTTCCGGATCGTTTTCAGGACCGAGGAAAACGAAGAATCCGTCTCGAAGCTTCTGGAACAGACTGAACTGACTCCGAGCTGGAGAGAAATCCTGGCAGGTTATGGGTTCCGGGAGCCTGAAATTCTGTTCAAATCATTATTCAAACTGGCTGAAGACAAGGAAGCGCCTCATCTTAACAGCAAGCTGCGGCGGCTGCTGAAGGGCATCCTCCCACGGTTGCTTGCAGGGATGCGGGAGGCCCCTTCCCCGGATGCAGCCTGGAAGACATTCGAGCGGCTCAGTCTGGCGACACCGGCCCGGTCGACTCTTTTCTCACTGTGCGAGGAGAATCCGCAGTTCATCCGGGCCATTACCACAATCGGATCTGCCAGCCCCTCGATGGCGGACCAGCTGGTCATCAACCTGCATCGTGTCGAAGAAATACTTGAACAGGCCACATTCGAGCCCTCCCTGCCAGGCACGAATCTGGAACAGTATTTCCAGGAGCAATATTCACAGGAGAAATCCGGGACCGAAGTCCTTGCGAAACTGCGCAATTTCCAGACTCGGTGTGAACTTCACACTGCGGGGCGATTTATCATGGGATTGGCTGATGTCACTCGATCAGTTCATGATCTGTCGCTTCTGGCGAATTTCTGCCTTGAGAAGTGCATCATGAACACCGGTTTCGGTTCCGCCCCGGAAATGGTGCTGCTGGCTTTGGGGAAATTCGGCGGCATGGAGCTGGGCTTCGGATCCGATCTGGATCTCCTCATCCTGTATGACGACCGCCAGCAGGCAGACTCGGAAGCCGCTCAGAAAACCGCTTCGGAGCTCGTAGTCGAAATGAGCCGTTCGACTGCGGACGGGAAACTTTTTGAAATCGATATGCGGCTGCGCCCGCATGGAAAAAGCTCGCCGCTGGTGCCAACCATCGAAGGGGCATTGGATTATTACCATCGTGAAGGGCAGACCTGGGAAAAACTGGCCATGACCCGTATGCGGCCTGTCTGGGGAGATCCTGCCCTGGTCCAGCGGTTCAAGTCTGGACTGGAGGAGTGGATTTTCGATGATGAGCAGATCGAAGGAATCCTCCGGGAGATTCGAGAGATGCGTGCCCGTATCGAAAAAGAGAAGGCCGAGCAGACCCTGAAATGCGGCCCCGGTGGATTGATCGATATCGAGTTCCTGGCACAGGCGGCTCAGATTGTCTGGGGAAAGAAGAACCCGGACATTCGATCGCAGGGAACTTCGGACTGTCTCGGGCGGTTACAGGCCCATGGCATACTCGATGCATGCGAATTCGATACCTTATGCCAGTCACATGCATTCCTCCGAGAGATCGAAAACCGTCTTTCCCTGCTGATTCGCTCTGCTGCCAAGGCCATTCCAAAGGACCCGATTCTCCTCGAACACCTGACACGCTGTATGAATACGGCACGCACACAGGCCTCCCACCACACCGCACCCCTGTTTTCCCCAGAATCTCTGGTGCGCAAAGAGGAAGAAACCCGATCTCTGGTGCGAGAGATTTTTGAATCAGTCTTCGTTAGAAAATTCGAAAAGAAAAACTGAATGCCAGGGCTGTGGAGCCAGATCTCTTTGGTTATATTTCGAAGAGCAGTTCCTGGTAGATTTCGATGTCCTTCTTTCTGCGGCTGAATCTTCCCAGAAAGGGATGCAGGACAGTCTTGCAGGCGCGATGCAGCTGGCCAAGGTAAAAGGCAGAATCATAACGGGTTTCCGGGGTGATGTATTCGACCAGTTTGATGCGTTCATCCGGGTTTCCAGATTTCTGATCAACCACGAGGAAATAGACTTCCTGGCCCCCGACCAGATGACGCCCCATGCGTTCCGCCTGCCGAACCGCGGTGGCGGTCATGGCATTGCTTCGATACTCCTCTGCGCTGCGCGAAATTCTCCGCCGCAACAGCAGGTCCTGGACAGGGACCTGGCCCTCAGCAAGGCGCTGCTCTGCCTCAGTGACAACGCCCATCAGCTCCGGTTCCAGTGCACGGCAGGCCTGAATCGAATCCCCGCGGGACAGAATGGCTAAGAGTTGGGCTTGAACCTCCTGGACGAATGGGGCCTGGTCGCTCCGACGAAGCTCAATCCCGCGATATTTCAAGGTTCCATCCTCAAAGCGCCCAAAATAGCGCGCAGGAACCGGGACCTCCGGATGCTGAGTGGATGACAGGAGAACCAGCCAGGAGTAATGCCCCTCGATGGCTATCGGGAGTGATGTCACCTGTTCGATTTCCCGGCAGAGATCCTGGACCTGCTGATGGGAATGGCCCCGTTTTTTCAGCCATACACAATCCACAAGGGAATGTAAAATCTGAAAGTCCCACTCCTCACAGACACGGCGTGTGCGCAAAAGCATTTCCCGTGAGAAGGCGCAGATGGATTCATGCGCCTCGATCCGCCCAAAGCGGGCATTGCGATATCCCAGATATCCAAAACAACAGACCAGCATCCACTTCAAGGCTGTCTGGCGGTTTTTCCAGCGGCGCCTCTCCTCATCGTCAGTGGCGGACTTCATCCTCTGTTTGTACTCAACCCGCTTGTCGAGAATCGGGATCAACGATTCGGCGATCAAACCGGTGCGCTTTTCGCAGATTCTGTAACCCAGCTCGGGGACATGGTGGGAGCTTGACGGGCAGCAGGAACAATTGATCGTTTCCGGCGACACATTGAAATGGGTCATGATCGAGGGGTACATCGAAACAAAGTCGAGCTCGACCACCTCTTCGAATACCCCGGGAGGAGGCGCATAAGTCAGTCCACCCCGATCCGAACGGAGAAGCAGCATGGCGGACTTCCAGTCTTCGGGACGGTTTTTTTTCCAGGGGATGGGAAAATGATTCTGTTTGACATGTGCGATCTGAACCGAGGAGATACCGGTCCCGATAGAGCGGCGCGCCATTCTTTGAACTGAGAGATAACTGACTCTGGATGCTTCGATCAGGCCATCGAGGTCGGATTCGTGCGCCAGGAAAGAGTTACGCCAGTCGATGTGCCAGCGCCCCCAGAGGGGATAATCGGGGTCACGGTAAACGACGCGCCCATAGGATATATAGGATTTTCCCGCCTGCTCGATGCGGCGCTGGATCCCTTCTTCACGGTCCAGCTTCAGCCTGACACCGGCCTGGGATGCCAGCTGGAACAGGCATGGCATCAGGAAACTGTCTCCACCTCGAGTCAGGATCAGGTCCGGGTCCCATTCATCCAGTGTCTGGTTGATCGAAGCAAAGGCCTCGAGCGGATCCTCGAATGACCATTCCAGGCTGTGGCCATCCATCTGAAGGGTCAGATCGCGGATAACCGCCCGGGTTGGAGAGAGAAAACCTTTGCCATCCAGATGGGCGATACGCAGGGGAACTGGCGGATAATCGGTATCACGGGTCGTCTCGAGGTTGATGCACTCAATGAGTTCATCTCCAATAAAACTGATCCGGCACCGTGCCGTGGGGAAAACCCGGTGGGTGCAGGCATACAATTGCTCAGCAGGCAGATCGAGGTCGTAATAGGAAAGGTCGGGGTGTTTTTGAAAAAGCTGCAGGAGATCCTGCCAGGCAGACTGCAGATCCAGGATATCCAGGGAGAGAAGCTCCATCGGTGTATTGGTCCAGAAATCGTTCATTGATTTCGTGCCATTCAACCGGAAGGATCGAATCTGCCGCAGAGTCGAGGAAAGAAGCTCAGCCTGCCGTGGATCTGTGCATCCAATATACCCGGGGGGCTGAAAAGGCTGATGGAGCCGGAGCCGTTCCTGATTATCACAGGTGATAAACCAGAAAACCATTTCGGATCCCCGAGGAAACAGGTCAAAAAGCCAGGCTTCCCGCACCTGGGGAGCTGTGAAAGATGCGCCTTTACTCTCAATCATCGGTCGATATTATGATGTTTGAGTGAATCATGGACCGCAAGGACTCTACAGCAGAAGCTGGACAGACCGGGGTGCAGAAACCCTCCGAAATGCTTCGTTTGGGAGCGGATCCATTCTGGCTGCCTCTTGTTCTTCTGGCTGCCAGTGATGCCCTGGTCTTTGCCGGGGCTTTATGGCTGGCATATCCGATACGGTTTTATTCACCGCTCTCAGGACTCTTTCCATTGCCGGAAGGGTGGGTAGTGCCTTCTTTCACTCCCTTTTTCCATTTTGGACTGATAGCCGCGGTTGTGGGTGTGATCAGCTTTGAACGTTTGGGATTTTACCAGGCAAGGGCGGGTGCTGACCGACGCATCCATGTCTTGAGGATCCTTGCTGGTGTTCTCCTGGCGAATCTGATCCTGCAGGTCATTTTATCGGTGACTGGAACCCCTTTATCACGGGGGACCCGGCTGCTGGCAGCAGGGCTGACCTTTTCCCTTGCCATTGTGGCTCATTATTGTTTGAAACAGGCCCATCACCAGATGATGAATCTGGGGCTGGGTTACCGGAGGACTCTGCTGATCACTGACGATACGGACAAAACAAAGCCGATTATTGAGACATTGGTTCAGACCTATGGCAGCCAGTTCAACCTTCAGGGGGTGCTTCTGGTGAAATCTCCCGAAAATGAGGCCTGTGAATTCGCTGACACAGCAGGTAGGGCAATTCCATACCTCGGGGAACCGGAAGACCTGCGATGGCTGCTTGCAACAGGGAATTTCGACACGGTTCTGATCGATCTGGAAGCGGATCACTGCCATGAAGCCCGCCGGGCTGCGGCTCTGTGTGACCGGTATAGGTGCGATTTTTATGTCGCTCCTGAGTTATTCGAAAATATACTGGGTGAGGAGAAGCTGGGAGGACAGTTTCTTCTGCCGGTGCTGGTATCCGGAGAAACCCCTCTATCAGGCTCATCCCTGGTGGTGAAACGGTTGTTCGATCTGGCGGGATCGGCTGCGCTGATCTGCCTGTCTGTTCCTGTTTGGGTTGTTCTGGCCCTGATGATCAAAATCGAATCAAAAGGCCCTGTTTTTTACCGCCAGGAGAGAGTTGGTGTGGATGGACGCTCCTTTCATATCCTGAAATTCCGATCGATGCGCATGGATGCCGAAAAAGAGAGCGGGCCGGTCTGGGCTTCACAGGCCGATCCGAGACGGACACACATCGGGGCCTGGATGCGCAGCTGGAACCTGGATGAGACCCCCCAGTTTATCAATGTTTTCTGCGGAGAAATGTCGCTGGTTGGCCCACGCCCGGAGCGCCCTCATTTCGTCAATCAGTTCAAGGAGGAAATCCCCCGTTACCTGCTCCGCCACATGGTGAAATCAGGGATTACCGGCTGGGCGCAGGTGAATGGATTTCGCGGAGATACATCTATCGAAGAACGCACTCGATATGATATGTGGTATATTGAAAACTGGAGTTTTCTGCTGGATCTGAAAATCCTTGTTAAAACCATCCTCGCACGTGAAAACGCATACTGAATTCGCGGCGAAATCCGGGAGCAATACATGAAGAGGTTTCATAGCATCGGTTTCGCTGTCCTTCTGATAACCGGTCTGTTTTTTTCAGGCTGCAGCCAGGGTCCATCCACCTATTTCTGGGAGGCAGCCGATGCCCTTCGCACTAAAAATTACCCGGAAGCCCAGGATCTGGCCAGAAGAACTCTGGTCGCACAAGCCGACTACATGCCGGCCTATCTTTTGCTGGCCCGGGTCGCTGCCCTCCAGAATGATGAGCAGTCCGCCGAACTGAATTATCGAAGCGCCTATGACCTGGCTCTTCAGCGTGAATTTAAACTGCGCAGCGAGGATGTTCAGGCTGCCGACTCCGACCTCAAGTTTCAGTGGCAGGAAGCTGCCTTTTTCCTCGCCGATGCCGAGTTCCGGAGGATGAACTATAACGGCGCAGCACGATTTTATGATTCGGTCATTCAGGATCCCGGCAGTGGCGACTGGAAAAAAAAGGCTATCGATGACAAACAGACAGTGCGTGAGTTTTCCGGATATCGAAGCAAGCTGGAAATGCTTCGCGCGCAGAATTACAAAAGCCCCAATGATCCGAGAATCCAGGCCGAAATGTCCGCTCTGTTCATGGAGATGGCTTCAGGTCTGACACGGCTCGGAAAAATGAAGAGTGTGGCGGAGCAGGTGGCTCTGGCCGGGAAATTCCGTGAACAGGCCCGTCAGGCGCTCGAAGCCTCTATTCTGCCTCACCGGAAGTGAAACTCCCCCAGACCGAGGCCCAGCTGGATTACACCGAAAGCCAGGAAAACATCATGCGCGGGAAAACCGATGAGGCCCTGCAGAATGCTCTCGATGCCTGCCAGAAAGACCCTTCGAATGGAAAATACCACTTCACTGTTTCAAGCATATTGGCGGTCCAGGCGGTCCGGAAACAGGATCCCGGATATCGCATGGATGATCGTATGAATTACGCTCTCAAAGCCATCGAGCTCGAACCGAAGGTATGGCGTTACCAGACCGCTTATGCCGGGCTGCTGAGAGATAATGGACGGCTTCAGGAGGCTTATGATTACCTGCTGAAGGCACGCGATAATATCAGAGACCAGGAGATCCTCGACCAGGTGGATGCCGCGCTGGCAGATATCGAGAAGCAGATCTCCGAGAAGTCTTCCACTCCCAAACCTTCAGGCCCATAGAAAAAGAGCCGTTCTGGTTCTATTCAGCCCAGATGTCCGCCCAGCGGTAGTTGGTCAGAACCTGGCCTTTGCGTGTCAGCAGGTAGATCCAACGCTGTGGATCAAGGAATACATGATCGACAACATCCTGATCCTTGCGAGGCAGGCTCCAGGGAAACAGATACGGATCAAATGACGATTGGGGCGCATGTTGATTGCGTGGATCCGGGTCGGGATAAACACCGCCATACCGGTCCACCACAGTGTACCCGTGGCTGCCAGCTCCAGTGAATGCCTGAATTGACTGGCCGAGTGGATTCTTCGGCCAGAAGTGGGTGTCCTGAACAGGCCCTTTAACATCTGCAGATGCCAGCGGAGATGAGTACACCCTTCCATAGCAATCCAGCATGTAAATCGTTCCATCGGGGGAAAGGGTGATGTCTCTGGCGATATCACTGGCAATATCATTCTCCTTGGAGAATGGCTTGAACCGTTCATCCGCCAGCCAGTGCCCTTCCCGATCGAGCCTGTAAAAGACCCCATATAAATCCAGAGCGAAAATGTCGCCAGTTCCAGGTTGGACCGCCAATCTGCGGAAACCGGGATCCCCCTCGACTGGCCGAGCCAGCAGTGTGCGTGATCCATCCGGTTCGATCCGTGTGAGCCTGCCAGAGGCCTCGAGGAGGAGTGGGTTCTGGTTTTGATCCAGGCGGAGGTGGACCATCCTGCCAGATTCGGGGGGAAAGGTGCGAGGTGAAACACCCTCGGTGATTTTTACCAGCAACCCCTGGTCAAAAAGGACATAGAGATTTTGATGGCCCGCAGAGACAGCAATTCCAACGGCTGGATGGCCGCTGGTGGGATCGGTTTCAGCCGGGATCGACAGGCCCCCTTTGACAAGGAACTTGAGCAGAGGGGATGGAGCTTTCAGAGATTTCAAAGGATCACGGCTGGCATCCTTTGCCCACCGGACCCAATCATCGCCAGAAACATCAGCATTCAAACCCGCACCGAGGAGGTGCTCCCTGGCCAGCCAATCGAGAGGCTGAATGGCTAAAGATTTTGTAGTGGCCAGCAAAGAATCTGAACGTGAAGAATTGGTCGATCCCGACAGCAGGCTGAATGAAAAAGCCAATATAAAAAGGAGAAGCCGTCCCAGGAAAATCACCCCAAGAACACTGAGGCTCCATTTTGCCATTAAGGCGAGGTGTTTCAGGCTGGTCTGAGAGAGTCCTCCCTCGCTAAAAAGGCACCAGTGAAAAAAGAGCAATAAAGTCGACCCGGCCAGCAGGGTCCGAAATCCCCTCCAGGGGCGTAAAGCCTCAGGAACCTCGATCGGTGAGAACTGAAATCCCAGAAGAACAAAAGCCGTGAGAAACAGTGGGAAAGCCAAACCCACAAGAACCGGATATGGAATGCTTTTTAACCAATCGATTAAACCAGCTGGCGGTTTTTCGATGTTTCCCTTTTTGGGATTCAGCTCGAAATTGATCCACACCGCAACCCAGATGGAAAGGATGAGGCCAAAGAAAACCCATGGCCCCAACGGGACTTTGGCTAAAAGAGGGTTGTAAAGCAGCATGAGGAGAAACGCAGCCATCAACAGGCTCAATCGCGCAAAGGGTTGTGATCTCTCAAATCCGAGGACGACATGCACACCCAGAAGCGAGGCCAGGAGCGCCAGCAGTTCCGGAAAGGGCCTGAATGGAGCGAGCACTACGGGCAGAAAGAACAGGATCATCCGCCGATCGAATCTCATTCCTGGGTCCTTTGGCGCCCGGATCGGCCGATGGCCAGAAGGATGAGCAGGCTGGCATTCAGCCAGAACAGAGTGTGAATCCGTCCATTTTTCAGTGCGGTTTCGAAAATCTCCAGACAGACATACCCAGCGAGAGAAGAGCCGAGTAAAATCTCCTGCCAGGACATGTTTCTGCTTTTCAGAATGGCCCCCAGGTCGGCCAGAATCCAGAACCAGCCCACAAGAGCGAGGATTCCCCCCCAGTACAACCACTGCAGATAGAGGCAGTGAGGGTGATGTCCGCGGCGGTATCGCTGGCTGAGGTTCCCCATCGAGCTCTCCTGGATGGCCTTGAAATATCCCTCTCCCATCCCTGCCCCGGCAAGAAACCGTTGCGGCTGTTTAAACCCCTCGAGAGCAGCAGACCACACCCCTGCTCTTGAAAGGGGGTAAGGATCCCCAATCTCATGGGTCATTCCAATGAAACGCGGAGAAACCGCCACCACAGCACCAATAATCACCACAGCCCCGGGAAGGGCATATTTCAGATTCAGTTTTTTCCATAAACCTGACATTCGGGACAGGAAGCAGCCCGCCATAGCCATCACCAGGAACCCGATCAAACCGGAACGGCTCCTGGAAATCAGGATGAACGCCAGTTGGCTGAGGAGGATTATGCCCAGGCCAAGGCGGTGTGGAACCGATTTCCACCAGCCATTTTTCATAAAGGCGAACATGAGAAGGGGAAAAGACAAGACATAAAATGCAGACTGCAGATTGCGATGGCCGAATGCGCCTTCCAGTTCCGAGTTGCTCAGGTTTGTCCAGGGTGTGCCGATCTGCAGAACAGCAAAGGCAATGATCAAGGCAATGACCCAATCAAAACGATTCTTAAACCTCGCGTGAATCCAGCCTCCCAGGACAATCCCGGTCAGAGCCTGCACAGACATCCGGAACAATTGTTCGAAGGAATCTCCCGATAGATTCGCGGCCAGGCCGATGAAAAGGCCCAGGCCGAGAAGCAGCAGGCCATACTGGAGAAACTGTGCCACCCTCCGAATAAGCCCCCGGAAGCAGAGATCCGACAGGAATCCAGCCACCAGAACCAGAAGGGCGAGGTTCTCAATTTTACCACCAATTTTTATCCCGAGCGTGTCGATTGTGAGCCTTCCAGCGACCAGGAAAAAAAGCACCAGCAAGAATAGGGTGTCTGAAAGAGTGGCTCGGTAATTCATCGATTGGAGGCAACCGGCTCGGGGTGGTTATGTCTTTTCTCTGATCAGAGTGAGCATTTCCTGAACAGCGGATTTAAGGCCGGTGAAAACCGCACGCGCCACAATGCTGTGCCCGATATTGAGGTCTCCCATCCCCTCAATCTGTGCAATCGGCTTGACATTGTCATAGTTCAGCCCATGCCCGGCATTGATCCCGAGGCCCAGAGATTGTCCAAGCGCCGCTGCTTCGATGACCTGCTGCAAGGCCTGGTCCCGGGCCGCTCCCTCGAGATTGGAGTAGATGCCGGTATGGATCTCAATCAGGTCGGCACCCAGATCGGCGGCTGCCCGAATCTGATCCGCGACCGGGTCGATAAACAGAGAGACTCGGATGCCTGTGCTCTTGATCTGAGGGATTGCTCTGGAGAGGGACTTAAATTCTCCGAGAACATCCAATCCCCCCTCGGTGGTGATTTCATGCCTTTTTTCCGGCACCAGGCAGACCTCATCAGGGTGGACCTCACAGGCAATCGCAATGATGTCAGGAGCGACCGCCATTTCGAGATTCAATTTGGTTTTGATGGATTTGCGGAGCGCATAGACATCCCGGTCCTGAATGTGGCGGCGGTCTTCCCGCAGGTGGACTGTAATGCCTGCCGCTCCGCCCTCCTCTGCAAGCTGCGCTGCCATCAGGATATCCGGGAAGAGGGTCCCACGCAGCTGGCGAATCGTGGCAACATGGTCGATATTAACACCAAGTTCACTCATGGCTTTACCTCCATCTGGGTTGGGACCGGTGTGGTCACATTTGCAGGGGTCACAGACAAAGTACGGGTGATGGCTTCCGGGAGGTTTCCCGAAAGGTAGGACTCCCGAACACCTTTCCAGAGCTCCTGAAAGACAGTTTCGAGCTCATGGGGGCCTTGGATCCAGACGGTCAGAGCGGTCGGAGTCGCCTCGATGATCTGAACATCGCTGGGAAGGTTGATCGGATTGAGGTGAACCACCGGAACCTTATGCTCGCCCGGCGGCAGGCGTGAAATATCGAGTTCCAGTGCCACTGAATCCGGTGCGACCGAGTTCACCTTGAGCCTGGCTCCCTGAATCAGAATATCCACATTGGTTGGCTCGACACTGACACTCCCCGCGGTCGCGGTAGTGCCTGGAATCTTCCCTGCAACTCGTATCGGGACATCCGAAACAAGGCGTTTGCGGAAAAATGGTTCCACAAAAATTTTGAACCGTATCACCGGTTTCGGGGTATCAAGGACCTTGAGGTTGCCAATATCGAGATCCTCGACTGTCCATACCTGCTCTTTGGTTTCGGTTTCACCATCCAGCACCAGCTCATTCTTGTTCCTGACAATGGCATGGCGTGCAAGTTCAGCATCACTCCCCGCCAGAGTGATGGTGGCGGGCGCAACCCATGTGGCCGAAATGACATACCCCAGGGCTGGTTTGGGGGAATAACGCGGCACCACACGCGCCACACGGGAATTCCACTCGGTTATCACTTCGATCCGGCTGGGAATGATGTCTCCCTGGCGGACACGGATGTCATCCGAGGAAAGCCCCGGAACAATCGGCGAAAATCCCTTGGGGTTCAACACAATTTCATGGGCTGTCGCATCCCGGATATCAGAGAGATCCGCACGCATGACAAAATCAACCCCATCCAGATCCTGCAACAGGCGCGGACCGGAAACCCTGACTCCCACCTTGGGAATTTTCTGGTCTCGGGCCAGAACCATGGCAGGATCGAGATTGCTGAAACGGACCTCGACATCCGGGAAATAGCGGGAGACATTCCGGTTCTCATCGACTTCCCACCAGAAGACAGTGGCCACAAGAAGCGCGACCAGAATCAACCCCCAATCCTCATGGAGAGTGTGATGAATCGACCGAATATAACGCCTGAAGGCCGGCCGCATCAGTCTTCCTCTCCAATACCGGCCATGAGAATTCCGAGTTGCCGCATCATCTGTTCACTGGAAAGATCCCGGATCAGCTCCCCATTGACTGCCAGAGAGACCTTGCCGCGTTCCTCACTGACAATCAGGACAACCGCATCGGACTCCTCGGTGATCCCCATTCCTGCGCGATGCCGTGTGCCCAGCTCTTTGGGGTGATCCCGCTCTGAGAGAGGCAGCAGGCACCCAGCCGCCACAATCCGGTCGTTGGTTATGATAATCGCGCCATCATGAAGAGGCGAGTATGGGTTGAAAATCGATTCGATCAGTTCGGCGGAAACCTCTGAATTAAGCCGGGTTCCTGAATCCGAGATACCCTTCAACCCGGCCTGACGGGTAAGAACCAGCAGCGCCCCATCCCGTTTGCTGGCAAGCCGGTAAGCAGCCCGGACTACCTCACGGACGATATCCTCATTGGCCTGAAAGACACGCTGAAATATCGGATGAACCCCCAACCGTGCCAGACCCCTGCGAATTTCCGGCTGGAAAACAATCACGACAATGATCAACACCACGCCGGCCAGCCGGTTGACCAGCTCGGTGAATGCCAGCAGATCCATGCTGCGCGCCACCAGATAAACCAGCCCGAGAGTCAGAAGGCCATACAGCACATTCATGGCACGGCTGCCTTTGAGGAACCGCAGGATCATGTAAATGGTCGCGGCAATCAGGAGGATATCGATGCCATTCCTGAGAAATTCCAGGATGCGATCCATCAGCTGGCCTCTTTTCGCATTGCTTCAGTCATTCGCAGAAAATCCCTTACCGCTCCCACATCATGCACACGATGGATCAGTTTGACACCTTTCGATTCCAGGAAGGAGATGACTGCCAGAGTTCCAGCCAGGCGCTCCTTCGGTTCCCGGTCGAGGATTTTACCGATAAAGCTCTTCCGGGACACTCCCACAACCACCGGGTATCCGAGGTCATGGCAATCGCCAATGGAACGGATCATTTCCAGGTTTCCCTGGCAGGATTTTCCAAATCCGATCCCAGGATCGATCCAGATTCGATCGCCAGACAGCCCGGATTGCATTGCCAGCTTCGCCCGTTGAGCCAGAAAATCCTTCACTTCACTGACGATGTCCAGATAGTCGGTATTCAATTGCATCGTGAGGGGATCACCACGCATGTGCATGAGAATCAGCCCTCCAGCCTGCCGGCTGACAAAATCGGCAAGGTCACTCGATTCCCTCAATGCACTGATGTCATTCACTATATCTGCACCGCTGTCGAATGCAGCCTGTGCCACTTCAGTGCGGGTGGTATCGACCGACAGGGTAATTTCCGGATGGGTGCAGCGTACTGCCTCGAGGACCGGCCGAATGCGGCGAATCTGTTCCTCAGCAGAGATTCGTTGCGCCCCCGGACGGGTGGATTCTCCACCGATATCGAGCAGGTCCGCACCTTCTTCAATCAGGCGGAAAGCCTGCTTCGCCGCTGTGCCTGCATCAAAATATTCACCCCCATCACTGAATGAGTCCGGAGTGATATTCAGAATTCCCATCACCAGGCTTCGCTTCCGGTGAACCTGGAGAAGATTATCGAGGCGATTATTTCGCAACAAATGTTGATTTGGCATCCGCTCCAGACTCCGTCGTGGAAGTAGATGATCATAGCCAAAGGGGCTTGCCAACACCAAGGTTAGAACCGAAAGTGATTTTTTGTTTCGAAGCACAGAAAAATATGAAAGAATCTCCCTCAGGCAGAGGATGAACCGGCACAGACCTTTTCAAAATGGTTAACAAACAGGAAACCAGCACTCAATCCGTTCTTTCAACCCGGCTGCATTCAGGCTTCAGACTGGGCCTGGAGATGGGATCCGGTTCCAAAAGAATTCTATGCCCGATCCTTTCGGTTATTTTGTTATTTTTAGTTGTCCTTTACGGGTGCGCCAGCTCTCAATCCAAAAAATCCTCCAAGGGATCAAAATCCGATGTTCAGCCATTGATCTCGCGGCTGGCCCTTGCCGAGCAGCAGCAACAGTATGGCCTGTATGAATTGATTTACAGCAATGCAGGTTCGGCCGAAATCAAGGATGTACGAATCGCTCAGGGGCAATTCCTGATGAACGATCGCGGGGTGTTTCGTTTCGAACAGCGCAAGAAGGACCCCAACAAAGCCATGTGGATTTATTTCAATCCCGATGAAGTCATTCTGGTGGTTTTTCCCAAACTGAAAATTGCCTATAAGGGGTCGCCGGCCATTTTGAGCGGGCCGGAGGGTGATAAAATCGTTGCCGCCTATGATGGCCTGCGGCTTGTCATGGGGTTGAGCGAGGTCTGGAACCACCCGGAACAGCACAAAGTGGAACCATCAACCGGCATGGGTGTCTCCGTTCAACAGGAAGGCCGCCCATTCCGCTGGTCGGTCCGAATGGAAACAGGCAGCAGTGGAAATCCAATCGTATCCATGTCTGCACGGAAGGGGTTTCGAGAACTTTGCACCATCGAACGGAAGGTCAACTCGATCCAGCATTTCAACCGGGATAACAAGAATGCATTTGTTGCCGGGGCTGCCGGCCAGCTCCAGGATTCTCTGCGCTGGAATGTGACATTAAGTGGAAGCAGGCGCATCACCGATCTGGTATTCACACCTTATCCGGTCAACAAAACCGAAGTGGAAAAAACTTTGAACCTGCTCAAAGCCCCCAGTCTGGAGGAAGGCTTTCAGGTCCAGGAACTCAATCTGGACATCATCCGGGACTGGCTCAGCCTGGGTTGAACCATGATCAGATTGACTCGTTTGAATGGGAAAGAATTTGTCATCAATGCCGAGCTGATCGAGACTCTGGATGAATCCCCCGACACGATCATCACATTACTGGATGGGAAAAAGTTCGTCGTCAAAGAAAACTTCAATGAAATTATCCGGAGGGTTCTGGAATACCGCCGATTATGCCGACTGCTTCCTCAGGAAGAAATAGGCAGCCAGCAATCCTGATCCTCCCGGCCACTTGATTTGATCTTCCTGTTCTCTGATGATCCGAGGAAAATGAATCGAGATGAAACCCTGGCACTCAGGCAGCCGGAATGCCAGGGGGAACAAGATTATCTCCGAAAAATCATTGCCAGCAACCTTTCATCTGGAGAAAGTGCCATGACCCCACAAGAAATTTTCGACATTTTGAACAGCAGATTTGTGGATTGCAGAGTCGAATTCTTCCCGCAGACTCAGGAAGGCGGAGATGCTTTTATCAGGATTGCGCCTGAATCCCTTGTGGAGGTTTGCCAGTTTCTCAAAATGGATCCCGGGATGGACTTCAAATTGCTGCATTGCCTTTCCGGAGTGGATTATGGAGATCATCTTTCTTCGGTGATCCATCTGTTTTCATTGACACACAGGCACTGGCTGACAGTCAAAGCGGAATGCCCGAAAGACAATCCAGTCCTCCCTTCCCTGGCGACAGTCTGGAAAGCGGCCAACTGGCATGAGCGCGAGGCCTATGATCTGCTCGGGATTCAGTATGAAGGCCATCCGAACCTGCGACGGATTCTTCTGCCTGATGATTGGGAAGGGCATCCATTACGCAAAGATTACCAGATGCCAGATGACTCGATGTATCCATGGGAAAGCGATTCCCCACCCGAATCTGGTTCCGGCCATCCGGCTCCAGCCCGTCCAACCGCACCAGGCAGTGAATCCCAGCCCCTCCAGCGCCCCACCACCGGATCATAAAAGCGGGCGTGGAAGTAGTAGAGGCCGGTGAAGGCCGACTGGATTTTACCCGTCTGGTGTTCGGTGATACCTGCGGTGCGGGCCGAGGCCCAGGTCGCGCCGCCGAGGAGGTTGGTGCGATTGGAGGTGGGGTAATAGATTTCACTCACTGTATCATATATCCCTCTCAACCAGGCGTTCATCCTTCTTTTCCCCTCCTCGTCATCCTCGCGAAAGCGGGGATCCAGTCCCCCCACTGCCCGTCTGGCAGGTTTCTGTTTCTCTCCAACCTGCGGACACACAACAGACCAGATTGCCTGGCGTGTTCGAGGAGGAGAGAGAGCCTATGCCCTGATCCATGTGGTCGGGGCTTTTCTCCTTATGCTGCACCACATTCTGGACCATGAACATCATTGCCTATATCGTAAACAGCGGGACCTCCATCCCCTCGAAGTCCTCACCGACACCCTAACGCTCTGATGTCACCACCGACCCCTCTCACCCCTGTCAAGTTTTGCCTCGATTGGCGGATGGGTTAACGTTTTCTCCTTATTCCATTCTACATACCGTTTTTCTC
>LMZT01000117.1 GCA_001567115.1 Candidatus Hinthialibacteria bacterium OLB16
CAATTTTGTATGCCGAAATGCTGAAACACCCCAGGTCCCCCCAGGTCCCGACAAGCCTCCCCTTGTAGTGTCCACCGCAGGACTGTGCGCAATCCTCCACCACACGCAAATTATGCCGCCTGGCGATATCGCAGATGGCTTCCATGTTGCACACAGTTCCCATCACATGGGTCGGCGCGAGAGCTGCTGTGCGCGGAGTGATCAATGCCTCGATTTTTGAGGGGTCCATCGACAGCGATTCATCCACATCGCAGAACACCGGGACCCCTCTTGAAGCCACAACCGCAGCGGCTGTGGCAAAAAAACCAATCGCCGGACAGATCACCTCGGTTCCGGGTCCAACACCCGCCGCAATAAAAGCACTGTGCAGGGCCGCGGTCCCGGAGCTGCAAGCCAGGGCATAATCCACCCCGAAAGTCTTTTTCGCCACCCGGACAAAAGCCTGCCCTTTGGTTTCCTTCAGATTGGTGTAGTAATTTCCGAGAAAGGGGCCTTCCCCCCAGTCTTCTTTCTCCACTGCGGCGCGGATTCTGTCCAGGGTTTTCTTTGAAAAACCGAAACGCTCGGCCACAGAGAGAAACTCCTCGACTCCGATCTTGGGTTCCCCTTTTCCTTTTTGGCGCGTGACCGCTTTCAAGCTTCCATGGAGTGCCTTTTTCTGCTGGGCGCGATGGTTGGTCATCATTCATATCCTTAATGCAGGTGGTATGCGGCCATCATTATGAGGCCCGGACATGTTGATCGAGAAGTGTATCCTGAATTCGTTTTCGATTGGAGATGCGGAATCCTCCAATGGCCCCGGAATCGGCATTATTTTTGAAAAAGCACGAAAAATCAGGCCTGAACCGACTTTTCGAATCTGTAATCTTGTTGCAGCCATGTCCTGTGATATAGTCCTGTCGCGGATGGGGAGGCGGTTTCGCTTCCCCTTTGTCTTTATGGAGATCGTTCATGTCGAGGATTTTTTCTGGAATTCGGCCGACCGGCCCCATGCATCTTGGGAATTATGTCGGAGCGGTCAGCAACTGGGTCAAACTGCAGGACAGCTATGAATGTGTCTACTGTGTGGTCGACTGGCACGCCATCACCACCGAGTATGAAAACCTGAAGTCTTACAACCTGCGGGAGAGATCCGAGCAGAAAGCCATGGAACTGATTGCCGCGGGAGTCGACCCAGAAAAGTCGATCCTGTTTGTGCAGTCCGATGTTCCCGCTCATGTCGAACTGGCTTTGCTCTTTGGCATGTTTGTGCCCTTGCCCTGGCTCGAAAGGGTCCCGACTTACAAAGAGCAGATTCAAAACCTGAGTGGAAAAGATCTGCTCACCTATGGCTTTCTGGGATACCCGGTCCTGCAGGCCGCTGACATTCTGGTCTACAAGGCCACCCATGTTCCTGTCGGCGAAGACCAGCTCCCCCATATCGAGCTGGCTCGTGAGATCGCACGGCGTTTCAACAACTTCTATGGAGACCTGTTCCCGGAGCCGGAGGCGATCCAGTCCGAGACAACCCGCCTGCCTGGCCTGGACAACCGCAAGATGAGCAAGAGCTACAACAATGCCATCGATATGATCGATTCCCCCGAAGTGACCGCCAAAAAGATCAGCGGCATGATCACCGATCCCCAGCGCATTCGAAGGAGCGACCCCGGGAACCCCGATGTCTGCACAGTTTTTACCTATCACAAGGTATTCACCCCTCCGGCACGGACCCGGGAAATCGATCATCTGTGCCGAACCGCAGGAATCGGCTGTGTGGAATGCAAGCGGGAGCTGGCCGCCAATGTGAATGCTTATCTGGCGGAATTTCGTGAACGTTATGCGGAAATCGCTGCCAGGCCGGAAAGGCTGCGGGAGATACTCGGGGATGGCGCGGCACGTGCCAATGCCATTGCCTCCAGAATCCTGGCTGAAGCCAAACAGGCCATCGGCCTCATCTGAACTTCCATGAGCGACAACCCAGCTTCATCGCCTCTGAACCCATCCGCCGATTCGACGGAGTCACCCCGTTCGAAAACGGAGGAATCGGTTTCCCCAACTCGATCCTCCTTTCAGGTGAACCAGGATGTGTACCAGGGCCCCCTGGATAAGCTGCTCGATATGGCGCGCGATTACAAAATCGACATTTTCCAGGTTTCCCTGTCGGTTATTGCGGATGAGTTTCTGGCGCATGTTCGCTCGATGGAACGGCACAACCTCGATGAAATCGGGGATTTTTTGGTCATTGCCGGATACCTGATGGTCCTCAAATCCCGCCAGATGCTTCCCTCGGCAACCGAAGCGGAAGAAGAGGCCCCTGAAATCGATGAAGAGCAGCTGCTACTCCAACGGCTCAAGGATTATGAACGGTTTCGGGAGGCGGCCGACCTTTTACGCAAAGCCGAGGCGGATCGGCGCCTGCTCTACTGGCGAGACACACCCCCGCCATCAGTCGGCCAGCGCGATGCGGTGGAATTTTACGAAGTCAATGTGTTCGACCTGGCCAATGCGTTCAAACGGGTCCTGGCTGAAATCGGCGAAGACCGCCCCAACCTCATCCAGGGCGAGGAATACACCATCGATGAAAAGATGGCGGAAATTCAGCTGCTGCTCCATGACAATGGCGAAATGTGCCTGACCCTTTACCTGGCATCGATGCACTCACGAGTCGAGATCATTGTCACTTTTCTGGCCCTGCTCGAACTGATACGGTTGCTCAAAGTGAGCGCACGCCAGTCGATCATGCTCGGTGATATCTGGATTTACCGCGTGGATGTTATTAAAAGAGATGCCGAAGGTGAGGTTGAACTGACTTTCGCCTCAGAAGAATCCGGCTTCATTGGAGAACAGCCACTGGGAGAGGAAAACACGACTCCAGCCAGCAATGAAAACCAGGAACACACTCCCAGCCAACAACCTCATGAAAATCTGGAGCTGAATGCGAATGAGCCTGGCATCGATTCTTGAATCCCTTTTCTTCGCGACAGATGAGCCTTTGACCCTCGAACGCCTCCTCGAGGTCATTCCGGGCGAAAATGCCGAGAGCCTGAAAGCCGCCCTGAGCGACTGGAGGCAGCGCCTCATCGAGGATGAATCCCGCGGGCTGCAGCTCCTGGAGGTGGCAGGGGGGTTCCTTCTGGCGACCCGCCCGCAGAATTCCGAATTTGTCGACCGCCTTCTCGAACGGCGGAAGAAGCGGACCCTTTCTCAGGCAGCCCTCGAAACACTCTCTGTCATCGCCTACCGCGAGCCGATCACCCGTGCCGAGATCGAGGCCATCCGCGGTGTCAATGTCGATTCGATGATCCACACACTCCTGCAAAGGCGTCTGATAAAAATCTCAGGACGCAAAGAGGTCCCCGGCCATCCCTTCCTGTATCGGACCACCAAACACTTCCTCCATCACTTCGGGCTGCGCAGCCTGACCGAACTCCCCAAAATCGATGAGCTCTCACAGGCCCTGGCGGATGCCGAAGGGCGTGGCGATGGAGCCGGCACCGAGGCCACTCCGGCCGCTGCCGACGAAGCCGGTCATTCGGAATAGAGCAGGTACTTTTTACGAACCTCTCTGAATTGCTCCAGCGGCTTCTCCCACCCCGCAAGGATCGATGCAGGATCCTCCTGTTCGGTAATCAGCCTGCGCCACAGGGTCCGATCCCCCGCCAGCGCATCGAAACCCTTTCGCCACTGAATCTGCCCGGGATAAAGGCGCTGAAAAAGCTGAACCAGATGGAGTCCCGCTCGAAAGGGATCCGCAATGGATCGATCGGTCACTTCAATCCGGACTCCATGACACACCTGGCCCCGGAATGGATGCCCTGAAGCGGTTGGAATAAAGTCGACCGGAAAGAACTCCAGGCCCGGCAGCCCCAGATGGCTCATTTCCTCCGAAACCTTCCTCCCATCCATGCAGGGTGCTCCATACATTTCAAAGGGGTGGTCCGTTCCCCTCGCCACCGAAAGATTCAAGGTCTCGCAGATGCCGATACCGGGATACAAAAAGGCTCCCTCAAGGGTTTTCATGTTCGGCGATGGGTTAACCCATTTCTGGCCGGTTTCATCGAAATACCAGGCCCTTTTCCAGTTCTTCATCGGGATCACAGACAGCCGGCATCCAATGCCGAACTGGTCATTGAACAACCCCGCCAGCTCCCCCACTGTCATTCCATGGCAGGTGGGAATGGGATGAATCGAAACCAGATCCCCGCAATCAGCAGCGGATGGAATGGCTCCACCGATTTTGATTCCACCAATCGGGTTGGGGCGGTCGAGCACTATGACCTGTAAATCATTTTCCCGTGCAGCCTGCATGCACAGTGAAAGTGTGCCGATGTAGGTGTAGAAGCGAGTCCCGATATCCTGGATGTCAAAAACCAGGGCATCGAGACCTTTGAGCATGTCCGGAGTTGGCTTGCGTGAATCCCCATACAGGCTGAAAACCTTCAGCCCGGTGTGTGCGTCGGTTCCGGAATGGACTTTTTCATCCGCCAGGCCCTGGATTCCATGCTCCGGACTGAAAAGGGCCTTGAGGCGGCAAACACGGGTCCGGTGGAACAGGTCGATGGTCGATGTTCCATCCAGCGAACGGCCCGTGTGGTTGGTGATCAACCCGACTGTCAGTCCCTGAAGCGGAGCAAACTGCTCGGCAAGGAGAACATCGATGCCATTCTGCACCTTTTCAAAGCCGGCAGAGTCATCCATGCCCTCACCCTGGCAGGGAAGGCAAACCGCCACCAGGGACAAAATCAAAGCCCACCACACAATCACACCCTGCCTGGCAGATCGTTTCAGAGCGGTTTCCCGTTGTATTCACCGGTCAAAGTCAGAAGGAACTTCACAATCAGCTCCGCATCCTGATCGGAGAGAGGCATTGGTGATTGATATTTGCCCATCATCCTGACCGCATCGAGAAGAGTCGCCTGCGTGCCATCGTGAAAATATGGCGCAGTCTTATCCAGGTTCCTCAATGTGGGAACTTTGAAACGAAAACGGTCGGAATCTTTCTGAGTGACATTGAAACGCCCATTGTCCCGTTTGATGACATTCCCCCGGTCACCCAGGTAGTCACCTTTCAATCCGATCTTTTCGAAAGAGCATCCACCAAGGAGTTTGCCCGCATGGCAGGTTGCGCATCCATGCTCTTTAAACTCTTCGTATCCCTTCTTTTCTTCGGGGGTAATGGCATTGGCATCCCCCATCAGATATTTGTCGAAACGTGAATTGGGGGTGATCAGGGAGTGTTCGAAAACAGCGATGGCATTCATGACATTGGTGCTGGTCAAACCATCCGGATACAGCTTTGCAAAGGCAGCCACAACCTCCGTGTCCGCCTGCAGTTTTGGAATCGCCTCACCCCAGTTGGAGCCCATTTCGATCGGGTTGTTTACCGGCCCATCGGCCTGCTCCTGCAGGTCTGCCGCTCTTCCATCCCAGAACTGTTTGAACTGGAATCCCGAGTTGAACACAGTCGGTGAGTTGATATCTCCCACCTGGTTGTTGATTCCAGTGGAGAACTGTTTCTGATCGGTGCCCCCTTTATCCAGGCCATGGCAGGAAGCACACGACAGGGTATTGTCATGCGAGAGGCGGACATCATGGAACATCTTGTCGCCCAGGGCGACTTTTTCCATATTTTGAGCATGAGTGAGCGGAATCGGCTGGACCGCCTCATTGGCAAATTCGGGAGCAACCCCCGGAGTCTGATAGTGTTTCGCACGCACCCCTTTGACCCAGTCCAGAATCACTTTCTTTTCATTGGCAGACAGGCCGCTGTCCCAGTGGAGCACGACATAGCGCGCAGGCGGCATCGAGCCGGAGCTGGCCGAATACTCGATCATCGCCAGCGCCGATTCACTGACCGGAGCATTCCCTCCAGGATTCAATTCATCCACAAGGTTGATGAATGCAGTCCCGGCTTTGACATCCCGGGTGATCAGGTCTCTGGCGATCGGGAAGTTGGCATAAAAAGGAAGCTCCTGGTCCGGGGCATGGCACACCAGGCACTTCTTCTCCAGGATCGCCGCGACTGCCGCATACCCGGTTTCATCGGTCTGGCGGCTGCTCAGAAGAGGGTTAACCCTGGGTTTAACCACCAGATTGGCAATCGGAAAAACAAGCCCGAGAACAACCAGGACCAGGATGACAACCAGAAGTTTTTTCATGTTTCCATACCTCCCTTGAGAACCAGGCAAAACGGCTGCTGCATCCTGCCGTTCCTGTATTCGAGACAGTCCACCTCAAGCCTCGCGACAATACTAGCAAACGAACGCCTGATTTCGTAGATGCGTACCCGCCGCACAGCCCTCTCTCTGGATTCTTTTTGCCTTCCCGGAAGGTCAGCTCCTGTTGAGTCTCGCCACATGGGTGAGGGAATGATATTTTCCATTTCATGGGGCGTGTCATCGAAACAATTCAGCTCACCAAAGTTTTTCCGATGGCAACTGAAGAAGTCCATGCACTTCGCGGTGTGTCGGTGTCGGTTGAAGATGGGGAATTCGCCTCCATCATCGGGCCATCCGGCTCGGGGAAATCGACCCTGATGGATATTCTCGGCTGCCTGTCACGGCCCACTTCCGGACAGTATCTCCTCGATGGAATCGATGTTTCCCGTTATTCAGACAAACAGCTCGCCGATGTGCGCAACCATAAAATCGGTTTCGTCTTTCAGGCCTATCACCTGCTTGCGCGGGCCAGCGCATTGAAAAAATGTCGAACTGCCTTTGATCTATGCCGGTTTCGGCCGGAAGGAAAGATACCGCCGGGCACGCGAAGCCCTCGAGCAGGTCGGGCTGGGCGACCGCCTCGACCACCGTTCCAATCAGCTCTCCGGCGGCCAGAAACAGCGTGTGGCGATCGCCCGCGCACTGGTCACCCATCCCTCGCTCATTCTCGCCGATGAACCCACCGGAAACCTGGACAGCAAATCCGGCGAAGAAATCCTGAGGATACTGGAAGACCTGAATGCCCAGGGAAATACCATTGTTGTTGTAACCCATGATCCTAAGGTCGCCGAACGGACCGACCGGGTCATCAAAATCTTCGATGGAATGATTGTCGAGGATCGCCCCTCACTGCGCCACTCCACACCTCAGTTAGAAGTAGGAATTGGCGCTCCCGTAAATGAGTGAAAGCACCTCATGGCGCGAACGATGGTCGGCGAGGAAAAACCCGCGCATGGCCGATGTCACCATGCGCGCCCCCGGCTTCTTGACACCGCGTATGGTCATGCAGGAGTGAGTCGCCTCAATCACCACCGCCACACCTTTGGTATCGAGACGGGACTGAATGAAGTCAGCGATCTGCTCGGTCAGGCGCTCCTGAACCTGGGGGCGGCGGGCAAACAGATCGACAACCCGTGCCAGCTTTGAAAGCCCGGCCACACGCCCATTGGGGATATACGCCACATGCGCCAGGCCGGTGAATGGCAGCAGGTGATGCTCGCACATGGAGTGCATGGGGATATCCTTGAGCAGCACCATTTCATTGTATTTTTCCTCAAATGAGGTCTTGAACACCTCATCCGGATCTTGATACAGCCCTTCGAATACCTCGGCATACATCCTGGCCACACGCTCAGGAGTTTTCCGGATTCCCTCTCGATCCGGATCTTCACCGAGCGCCAGGAAAATCTCCCGGACCGCCCTCTCGATTCGTGGCAAATCTATCAGATGGTTTCCCTGGGCCGCCACTGAATCGAGATCATCGTTATGCGGACAATCGGCTGACATGGATTACCTCACTTTCCATAGGGCTGACGGAGGGTTCGGCGTAAAAAAAACGGCTTCCTCGATCAACCAGGCCACTGATTGGGACGAATGAAAAATATCCTGTCACCTCGGCCTCCCTGTTCCTGTGTTGGCCAGGTCTGGGAAACAGGAGTGCAAATGAACCGGCCGCAGGCCGAGAGAGCGGAAGGACCAGAAACATTTGTAGCAGAGGCATCTGGAT
Organism: Candidatus Hinthialibacteria bacterium OLB16; assembly: GCA_001567115.1. GTDB lineage: Bacteria > Hinthialibacterota > Hinthialibacteria > OLB16 > OLB16 > OLB16. The sequence continues at coordinate 7,924 of LMZT01000117.1, forward strand.
ATACCGGAGAACCCTGATGAAAAATCAGCCGCTGTATTTCATGCCGCTGCTGACTGTGGTCAGAACCGCTGCATCACTGCTTATTCCACAATCCACCACTTCACCGAAATAGATAGTATGGTCGCCGGGCGTTACCAGGCTGGTGATCCTGCACTCCACCCAGCCGGATGCCTCTTCCAGGACCGGCATCCCATGGCTTGTCTGGTGAAATGCGGCTGACCCGAATTTGCCATCCTTTGGCTCGGGTGTTTTAAAAAAGGCCCGTGCGATTCCTTCCTGGTCCGAACGCAGCACATTGACTGAAAAATAACCTCCCACCTCGAGCATGGATTGCGGACGGCTGTCATTTCGAACCGCGATCCAGACCACGGGTGGTTTAAAGGAGCACTGCCCCAGCCAGCTGCCACTGAAGGCATGCACCACCCCATCTTTCCCGCATCCCACGATAAATATCGGGCTGGGGGAAAAGCTGAAGAACCTTCTTTTTGATCGCTTCATCCATGGATCGAAACTCCTTATCCCTGATCGTGATGTAAAATGCTCACCAGCGAGTTTAGGCCGCGGTTCTCTTTTGAGTCAAACCCACAGACAGGCGCATTTTTTCGAAAAATCGATCCAAATGGCGCATAAATTTATTTCCGACCCGCAACAAAAAGTGCGCAAATGTTTCCTCCGGTTTCGTTACCGGAATGGGAGCGAAAATCCCAACAAAAGAAAAAACGGAGGACACGACAATGACAACAACACTCAAAACCCTGGTTCTGGCAGCAGCGATCACACTGGCTCTGGCAATCATCCCAACCCCTTCCAGTGCGGAAGTGATTCTCAATTACCCGGTGGCATATCACCTGGTGACTGTCCCTTACACAGTCGCCACCCCCACGCTTGTGGCCCCGGTCACACTGATCGCTCCGTATTATGTTCCAGCCCCGGTTATCCCAACCGCCCCCGCTGTCACCTGTTTCTGGCCATCACACCTGCTACACCCCCTACTGAATCCCAATAAAAACACACCTGGTCACGGAAGAACCCTTCTGAAAATAATTCGGGAGGGTTCTGCCCTTTTTTCATCTCCCTGAAATCCGATACTGAAAGCGAAAATGTCCAGCCACCTGATTTTGGGAATAGATACCTCCAGCGGATGGGGAAGCATGGGATTAACCGATCGCCAGGGCATGGTTGCCTCGGCAACAGTGCGGGTGCGAGAGGGGCATTCCAGAGGTCTAACCCTCCGCATCGAGAACCTCATGAAAGATGTGGGCATCGATCCCGGACAGCTTTCAGCAATCGGTGTGGTTAATGGGCCTGGCTCCTTTACAGCGCTCCGAGTGGGAGTCGCCACTGCCCAGGGGCTTGGGATGGGGCTTGAGGTTCCTGTGGTTCCCCTGGGGAGCCTGGAAGCCCTTGCAGCGGGAGTACCGCCCCTGGCGGGAAGATTGCTCACACTGCTGCCCGCACGAAAAAATGAGGTTTTCGCCCAGGTGTTCACTGTCTCCAGTGAAACCAGATGGATCCCGGAAAATGAAATCAGCTGCCTGAACCTCGAAGAGTTGTCGATTTTCCGGCAGAATATCCAGTGTATCACCGGTCCCGCATTGGATTTATATCCCGAGGAATTGAAGGTGCTGCTCGGTGGGTCGGCTTTGTGGGCGCCACTCTCCTGCCGCTATGCTCAGGGAGCGGCTGTCGCCGAACTGGCCAGGCAGGCGCTCAAAGAGAAACCGGATGCCTTCCCTGCGGAGAGCATCACCATTCAATACCTTCAATCACACGGCGCACAGACCATCGCCGAGCGTGAAAGGAGATAGTCGGATGAGAAGGCTGTTTCGATTCATTTCAATCATTATGGCCAGCGGCCTCCTGTGGTCCGTGGGGCTTCAAGGACTCCAGGCGGAAGAAGCTGCCCCGGTGAATCCAATGCATCAGAACTGGGCTTCACAGGTCGAACAGAAACGCAAAGAAGCGCGCGAAGCCGCCGCCAAAGAAAAAAAAGGCCCGCCTCCTGCTGCCTCACCAGCCGCCAACAGCGGCGCGGCCCTGATCGATGGGAAAAAAATCCGCCTGCGCGCACGCCCCACTGCAACTCCCACTCCCGCGCCGGCAGGTGCTCCACCTAAAATATCCGGCGCGACTGCAACCTCCGCGACAACCACAACAACCGCCACCCCCACTGCCACCCTGACATCCACTCCGACAGTCACTCCCACCCCGATTATCGTGAAACGCCCCAAAGTGGTGGATGGGAAAATCATCATGGTCGATGTCGAAGTGACACCCACTCCAGCTCCTGCCAATGTGGCCGATGCGACCCTTGCCCAGGCCTCTCAGACCGCCAGGAAAATCATTTCCGCCACCGGCATGATGGGTGAAATCCGTGACCAGCTCACCCAGGCCATTGCTTCCGCCTCAAAATCCATCACCCTCTCCCCGAAGTACTATCCCAAAATCCGCGAAGAGGTGATGGCCGCAACCACCAAACGCAAAGGTGAGCTCAAAGGAGTTCTGAGCGCTTCACAAACCCTGCAACTCCAGATCAAGGTCAGCCGCCTCACCGGTTCTTCAAAGGGCAGCGTGGTGGATGCCGCCCTGGCGGCCGATATCCTCAAGGTTTTATGGCCAAAGGAAGCTCCTGCCCTGCTGGCCAGGCTGAAAGCAAAATCCAAAAAGACTCCCGATACCGAATCCGGCGGGTCGGAGGAGGACCTGTTTATCGAGGAGGGCGCCGATGCTTCTTCAACCGAACGGGAGATTTTTATCGACCCCGACACCGGGGCGTATGTCTATGAGGATGGAACACCAGTCCAATATGCCCCTGCGGCACCGGCAAACCCGCCTGTAGCTCCGCAACCCCCACCTCCTCCCCCGGTGGTCTACCAGGAAACCTATTACCCGCCTCCTCCTCCCCCGCCACCACCGCCCCAATACCAGGAATACCCCGAGGAAAATTACATCGATGGGAATGAAGGGGAGTATGTCGAAGACACTGGCGATGACCAGTATATCGAGGAGGACCCTTCTCTTTACGAGGAGCCTCAACAGGATAATTATAATCGAAGAAAACTTGGATTATAATCAGGATGATTTCCAGGAAATCGATGGTGAAGTTCAGGATTACGGAGATGAAGGCTACATCGAAGAAGGTGAGTTCTAAGTTGTGAGGAATGGATGAAGGCATTTGTTGCCAATAAACAGATCGTGATGGGTTCGTTCCGATCCTCTTTCTGAGCATAGATTTCTCCTTTCCGCATGCGCGGAGTTTCATCAATCTCATTGAAGGATCCTTCAACATACAGAAGGATATGGAGGTTTGCTGTGGCTGTAGAAAAAACGTTGTTACTCGTAAAACCGGATGGAGTCCGAAGGGGCCTCATCGGGGAAGTGATCGGTCGTTTCGAAAAGAAAGGATATGCCATCCGCGGGCTGAAGATGCTCACACTCTCCCGGGAGATGGCAGAGAGGCATTATGCTGTCCACAAAGGCAAACCCTTTTTCGAATCTCTGGTCAATTTCATTACCTCTGGCCCACTTGTGGCCCTCGTCCTGGAAGGGGAAGATGTCATTGCTATTTCGCGCATCATGATGGGAGCGACAAAACCCCAGGATGCCCAGATGGGAAGCATTCGTGGTGATTTCGCCAACCAGATGCAGGAAAACATCGTGCATGGCAGCGACAGCCCCGAGAGTGCCGCTTACGAAATCCCGATTTATTTCAATGAATCCGAGCTGGCCTGATTGAGCTGGATCGCCTTCTACTGAGGTCGCCCCCCCTGCGATTCCAGACTGGAACCTGTTGGCGGGGTGATCTCGGTATTATCGGGGATCTGTTCATGCTGTGTGCGCAGGAAGGAACCGACATCCTCGCCTTCCTCCATGGTCAGCAGCTTGATCTCGATCCGGTCATTGAAACGCTGCCCGATGGCTGAATCGGCAGGCACACGCGGCCTTTCGGAACCATAGGCCGCATAGCTGATTCGTTCCGGGGGTATCGAATGTTTGTCGATAAAATACTGGAGCACCGCATAAGCCCTCGCTCCGGAGAGTTCCCAGTTGTTCTTGAAAGGGGAATCCGGGCCTGGCTCGGTGCGGCTGGTGTGCCCCTCCACACGGATTTCATTCTGATATTCCTTCAGGAACTCCCCGATGGAGCCGAGTGTGGCATATCCTTCCGGTTTGATTTCAGCGCTTCCCGGGTTGAAGAAAACCGGGGATAAGGTCACCAGATTTAATCCTTCGCGGCCCATCTCGATATTGACTGCCTGGCTCAGCCCGGCACGCATCAGCATAGACTGGATTTTCTTCTTTGCTTTCTCGAGGTCGCGCTCTTTTCCACGGCCTTTGCGTTCGAGCATCGCCCTCTCGATCGGTGGAACATAATTATTGCTGGCCATCGGCCAGGGCCGTGTCAGGGCGACCTGGATGGCCTTCATCGACTCATGGGCTTTTTCGTCATCAAACTTGGCGAAAGATACCATCAACACAAAAAAGCACATCAGCAGTGTGGCCATATCCGCCCAGGAAACCATCCACAACGGGGCATGTCCGCCACCACCGCCATGGTCCCCTTTATGCTTGCGTCCAGCCATTGCTCAACACTCCCATCGATTTATTCGCGTTCATTCGCCACCTGGACACTCGAGGGCAGAAAGGCCATCAATCGCTGCTGCACAATACGGGGATTATCCCCTTCCTGAATGGCCATGATTCCCTCGATGACCAGCTCTTTGTTCAGGATTTCTTCGGAGTGGCGTTCCTTGAGGCGGTTGACGATCGGAAAACCGATTGTGTAACCCACCATCGCACCATAGAGGGTCGCCAGCAGAGCCACAGCCATGCTCGGACCGACCGCTTTGGGATCCTCGAGGTGCTGAAGCATCGCCACCATGCCGATCAGGGTTCCAATCATGGCGAAAGCCGGCCCGTTGGTCGCGATATTTTCGAATATGAAAGCACACCGCGCATGGCGTTCCTCGATAAACGAGATCTCTGTCGACAGGGTTTCCTTGATGACATGCGGATCGATTCCATCAACCGCCAGGCGCATGGCTTTGCGCATGAATTCATCCTCGATTTCCGGAATGATTTTTTCGAGAACCAGGATTCCTTCCTTGCGGGCGCGATCCGAATATTCCATAAAAAGCTCAACTGTCTTGAGGGGATCCTGATTGCTGGGATACATCAGTTTTCGAAGAATACGGGTAATATTAAAAACTTTCGGCAAAGGGAAGCTCAAAATCGTGATCCCCAGGACTCCACCGAAAACAATCATCGAGGCGTGCGCTGAAATAAACCCAAATGGATTTCCCTCGATGAGAACGGCAAAAACCGGGAAACCGACTGAGATGAGTAAACCGATCAATATCGCTGTATCCATCGTTGATTTTTTCCCTGTATCCTTTAGTGAGTCCTGATTCCCATACTCTTCCGGGTGGGATGCACAGACTCATCCTCTGACCCGGCCTGACCCGAGGCTCATTCTCCCACTCGAAACTATCGGCCAGAGACATTAAAAGATTGAATGGAATGGATTCGGCCTTTGCAAGGAATCACAACCCCTTGAATGGTTCACCACACCAGTTTTTTCCAGGTAAAAAGGGGCCTGGCCGCGGTAAAACCATTCCAATCCTCACCCCCTGGTGATCAAAAAGTGGGTACTTTTACCACAGATGGGCCGAGCATACCCACCGTTCAATAACAGAGGCCAGACCCATGAAATCGATATAACATATTCATAATAAACAAGTTAATGGTCTGATACGGTCCACTGAGTGCCACTTGGCATTGGATCTGCTTATATAAGAGTCAAGCAAGAATTCCCCTAGTACCCGTTTCAGAGTGCGGGGCCGGATTGGCCCTGAGCAAGCAGGTCCGGCGCCGCACTCCTCCTCGTAACCTCAGAGAGCGGAAGAGACAACAAGCTTCCGCTCAATTTGTTTTTGCTTCATGCTGGTTCGGTTATTTCCTCAGAGGACAACTAATACCCCATGTCCCTGCGAAACCTGAAAAAAGATCTCCCCGCATATCTTTTCCTCCTGATCTGCCAATCCATTCTTTTCTGGCCGGTGTTATTCCAGGGCGCACTGCTGGCTGGCGGAGATGTGAATTACCAGTACTCCATCTGGACACAATTTTTTGTCGACTGGGTGCGCCAGGGTGTTTTCCCCTTCTGGAACCCCTATGCCTTTTGCGGGACTCCCTTCCTGCATGATATGCAAACCGCCACACTTTACCCCCCAGGCTGGATCCACTTCTTCCTCCCGATCCCCTGGTCATTCGGCTTCTCCGCTTACCTCCACACCCTATTCGCCGGTTGCTGCTTTTATGTCCTTTCGCAGCGATGGCTGGAAAGGCGGCTGGCACGGACCCTTTCCGCTCTCCTGTTTATGAGTGGGGCTTTCATCACTTCCAGGCTGCTGGTCGGAGAGCCGACTGTCACTCAAGCCTATGCCTGGATGCCGCTTTTTTTTCATGCCGGTCTGGGTGTGGCAGAGGCTCCCTCGGTTCGCGGGACCGCTCTGTTCGCCTGGATCTGCGCCATGGTTTTCCTCTCAGGGCACCCCCATCTGCCTTTCCTCCTGCTCCATCTGTTCGCCGCCCTTGTGGTGATCCAGCAGATTCGGAGCATCGGGCATGATGGCGGCATTAAAAGAATCCTGTCGGGCTGGGGTGCCTTGATCGCAGGTGGACTGCTCGCACTGCTGATTGTTTCACCCCAGGCCGGCCCCTTCCTGGAGTTCGCCGGACATTCTGCCACCCGCGCCGGGGGGGCAACCTACAAGTTCGCCGCAGAAGGCAGCCTCGAACCCCATTTCATGCTGCTTCAGATCATGCCTCTCTTCTTTGGCGATCCGGGAGACAAATCCTTCTGGGTCACCACAGCCCCCTACATGGAACTGACCGCCTATATGGGAACATTCGGGATGCTGCTCATCCTCTCGTCCATCTTCCTGAACCGGAAGCCTCTGTTCTGGCTGTGGATGATCAGCCTCGCACTCGCCGGGGTCCTCGCACTGGGAGAACAGACCCCTCTCCACTGGCTGTTTTATAAATTCATGCCGGGCTGGGACCATTTCCGGAACCCTGGAAGATCCCTGGTCATCTCCACCTTTTCCGGTTGCGTGCTGGCGGGTTATGGGCTGGAAGGGCTTCTCTCGCGCAAGGATCCCGCACAGCTGCGCCGCCTGATCGCCACTCTGCTGATCCTCTCCATCACCATCGCCTTTACGGGATTCATTCTGCTGACTCAGCGGGAACGGATCCTCAACATCATGGCCAGGGATGTCTCCATCGCAGCCAGCCAGTTCATGGGCACAGCATCGGAATATCAACCGGAGCAATTCACCGACCGTTTCGGCTGGATGGTTTTCTCGGTTTTTCTCCTCTCAGGGGGATGCCTGGGGTACCTCTTATTCCTGACGGGATTTTATGTGCGCCCTCACTGGTGGAAGCCTTTGGGCTTCCTGCTGGTCATAGCCTGTGCGATGGATTTGTTGTGGTTCGGAGGACGCTTCCTTCAGGCACTCACCCGGGAAGAGTGGGAAAAAAGTATTTCCCGGACTCCGAGGTCATGCAGACCCTCCATGCAGAACCGGAGCCAGGGCGCCTGCTGGTGGTTGATTCCGGACTGGACTGGCGGGTTCAACCGCTCCACCCGGAGCTGTTTCCCAATACCCCGATGCGATATGGAGTCCGGACTATCCGTGGTTACAGCCCCTCGATTCTGAAATCCTTCAGCGAGTTCATCAATCTGATTCAGGGGTGGCCTGCGGAGGCTCTTCCCGGAGGCTTTCTCTTTCTCGGTGACATTAAAAAGATGGATCCTATGGCCCTTAATGTGATGGGGGTCCGATCCTTCCTCGATTACTTTCAGGCCCCGGCCCCTTTTGTTCCAGTCAAACGCTTTCCGACCGGCTTGATCCTGTACCGCAATCCGGAGGGCCTGCCGCGCTGCTTCCGCGCCCGCACCTCCGCAGGCACGTGGGGGTATGAACCTGTCAAAGATGCACTGACTTCAGCTCGTGTGACAGAGATCAATCCCAATCGCATCGAGGCCGAAACAGAGGGCATCGGTGAAGATCTGCTGGTCTTTTCCGACAACTCGTTCCCGGGCTGGACCGCCACAGTCAATGGAACCATTCTGAAACCCATGAAGGTGTTTCATACCTTCATGGCGGTTCCAGTGCCTGCCGGGAAAAGTCATGTGGTCTGGGAATTCAGGCCATCACATTGGAGCCTCTATCTGCTGCTGAGCGCGGCGGGGATCGGCCTATCGCTGATTCTGTCTGCGATCCCTGTAATTCGGAAACAGGCCAGGCAGGGCTGACAGGATCTCCATCCTCAGCCGTTAAATTACGGAAGGCTTACAGACGGATATCCAGGGAACGTGGTGGATCTTCGAAACGTTTTTCCCAGCCCTTGAGTGGATCGATTTCATCAGCGAGGGAGCCAGCGGAGATCGCCTCAACCTGAATGTCAGCCGCGACCTTCTCGAATCCCACCCGATTCAATGATTCGATCAGAATGGGCATTTCCTTCAGAATAAAGTCGCGGAAACGTGTTTCCACCACCGAAAGAGTGACACGCAGATCCGCATTGAGTGCGCGAATCCGAACCCGCAGCGGTCCCAGCACCGACAGATCCACCTGCAAAAGAACCTCGAGGTTGCGGGGATCATACCTTTCAGGTTGCTCCGGATCACGGTCGCCGCGTATCGCCAGCTCCACTGTGGTCGGGTGGGGATCTCCCGGGAAAGGGATCCGCCAGAACACCCAGTCGCTGCGGTCTGCGGCACCCAGCTGGGTTAAGCCGCTCAGCTGTGCACCTTCGATCAGATGGATAACCTTTCGGAGAGCCATGCGCATGGGATGGTTGCCATCCAGCTCGGCTTGAGACAGGAGGAAATCCAGTTCGAGCAGCAGCGATTTAAAATCAGTGCGTGCCTTTTCCGGCTGCTGCCCGAGCAGTTTTTCTTCCAGCGAAGTTAAGAAATCTTTCAAACGTGCCACCCGGTCGGAAAGATCCCCGGTCTGATCCCAGGACAGTAACTCCTGAAGGCCGACCAGAATGGCAGCCAGCCGTTCAGATCCACGCACCGCCCCCTGCTGCAGGAAGTTGTTCACTTCGGTAGACAGTTTCCCCAACTCGCGCCCAAGGTTCCCACGCACCCGCAACCGTTCACGCACGGCCGCCAGATTTTCCGGTGTGATGGGCACATTCTTGGCAAGCAGAAGCGCCAGCATCGGGCCTTGTTCCGCCGGAAAACTCCCCAGAGCTGTTTGAAGTATCTGCAAGTTTTCGATGGTCGCCGGCAGGTTATGGGACTGGAGGACCCTCGCCAGAATCGACGCCAGATTCGAACTGAATGAGGCGAGGCTGGCCATCGGCGCTTTCGGAGTTCCCTGTGGCGAACCGGGAGAACCGGAGGGTGCAGTCAGAGCCGACTGCGCTGTAGAAGGGTTCTCTTTCGGCTCGACCACCAGCTGGCCGTTTTGCGAACGCACCTCGACCATTGTCCCCGGGGGGACCGGCTCGGAAAGAATCAATGAGAGCATCGTGCTGCCCATCTGGATCGGGGTCGATCCATCCATCGAGGTCCGCTGCACACGCCCGGTCAGGGTGGCGCCCCCTTCGAGGCGTCGGACCAGCCCGAGCGCATCCGGTTTCGAAGCGATATTGACAGGCAGATTGGCCGGTATCGGTATCATTTCAGATCAGCATCCACAAAGCCCGTGTTAATGTACACAAAAGCCCCCTGTATGACCAGTTTCTGTCACTGAATGTCAAGAATCAGGCGACAATTACACAAAGTACTTGACATTGCAAAGTTGTTGGACCAACCTTGGATTATCATGAATGACCTCCACCAGGCTCTGTCCCAGATCTCCCAGATCCACGATCACCTGGTGCGCACTGAAATTTATCGTGGGTTGCGATCGATTCCGATCGCCATGGTTGGGGGGATTGCTTTCGCCGCAGCAATCTTCGAGGAGGCTTACCCGGAGCAATCACCACAGGAATTCGTGTTTTTCTGGTCGGTTGTGGCGGTTGTCTGTTTCGGAGTCGCAATCAGTGGAGGAGTGATTCTGCTCGCACGGCCTTCGCTGCCATTTCAACGCACACAGACACTGCGGATCCTGCGGCAATTCCTCCCTTGCCTCCTGGTAGGCCTCACTGTGACTCTGGCTTTCTGGAAAGCGGGTGAAGACACCTTTGCTTACCTGCCAGGGCTTTGGTCGCTTATCTTCTGCCTCGGATCCTTCGCCACCACCCCTTACCTGCCGTCGGGAATCGGCTGGATTGCTCTTGGATACCTGATCGCAGGGATTGTATTGCTCCAGCTGGCCCCAAGTGGCGCGAGCCTGTCTCCATGGGCCATGGGAATTACCTTTGGGGGAGGGCATTTCGCAACTGCCGCAGTGCTCTACTGGTCCCTGGAAAGGAGGGAAAACCATGAAAGCCGATAAGTCTATGGAACCCGGACGATTTGCCTATGAGGGGCTGGATCGAGTCATTCATGAAAAAGCCCGGCTTGGCATCCTGACCTCACTTCTCGCTCATCCTGAAGGGATCCTGTTTACCGAGCTCAAACAGCTGTGTTCTCTCACCGATGGAAATCTGAGCCGCCACCTTCAGGTGCTTGCCGGGGAAGAACTGGTGGAAATGTGGAAGGGTTACCGTAACCGCAAACCCCAAACCCTGTGCCGTTTGACTCCAAAGGGCCGCGAGAGGTTCGTGGCCTACCTGAATCAACTCGAACAAGTCCTTCGGGATGCATCCAACGAAAACGAGCGAACTGAAAGAGAGGGAATCATCACAGATGGCTGGGTAGTGGCTTGAATTTTTTTTCGCCGCATAACTTTGCATTGCAAAGCATAAATCTCAGGAGAGTGAAAAGGCCATGAGTATTCAGAATGAAATCAGCTTCCTCGAAAGATTCACTCGTTCGTCTGTTGTGGCTGTCCTGATTCTCGGATTTCTTGTGTTGATCCTCCAGATTCCAATCCTGATGATCTATGGGGTCATCCAGGAACGTACCGGCACACGCAATGAAGCCATCCGGGAGGTGGTTTCAAGATGGGGAGATCACCAGTCCATCACTGGGCCGAGGCTTGTTGTTCCATACCAGTGCCGAATTGAAAGAGACGAGAAGGATAAGAAACCAATCATCGAAACACGGCTGGCTCATTTCCTTCCTGCGAACCTGAAAATCAGCGCTCAGATGGATAGCGAGGTTCGTTACCGTGGAATCTTCGAGGTGCCGATCTACACCATGACCGCAACAATCGAGGGCTCCTTCATGCAACCGGATTTCAATGGCTGGGAAATCGCTCCCGAGGATATTCTCTGGGAGCGCGCCTTTCTGTCGGTGGGCATTTCGGATACCAGTGGAATCTCCGGCCATGCCACACTCGACTGGAAAGGTTCACCTGTCGAGTTCGAACCGGGGTGCGGGATCGAATCGGGCGGCTACCCGGGAATTCATGCTCCACTTGGAATTAAGGCAAATGAACCCGATGCGACATTCAGATTCAATCTTTCACTTAAAGGTTCTCAGGGCATCCTGTTTGCCACAGTGGGCAAAGAAACTGTGATCCACCTGAACAGCGACTGGCCAGCCCCCTCATTCAATGGGGCCTGGCTGCCAAAAGAACGGACCTTCGGAAAAGATGGCTTCCAGGCCGAGTGGCGAAGTTCCTTTCTGGGCCGGAACTTTCCGCAACGGTGGTCGGAGCAAGCCAACCAGAGCAGAGAGCCATCCTTTTCGGATTCCATGGTTGGAGTCAATTTGATCACTCCGGTCGATGAGTATCGAATGACCGAGAGAAGTGTCAAATATGCCCCCTTGTTTATTTGCCTGACCTTTGCCGTCCTGTGGCTGTTTGAAGTGCTCACCGGAATGCGCATCCATCCAGTTCAATCGCTCCTGATCGGATCGGACCTGTGCCTGTTTTACCTGCTGGAACTCGCTCTGGCGGAGCATCTCGGATTCGGAACGGCTTACCTGCTTGCGACCCTGGCCATCCTTTCCACAGTGACCGCATATTGTTATTCAGTCCTGAAGCGCCTGCGCCATGCACTGACCGTCGGCCTGGTGCTGTCTGTCCTGTATGCCTATCTCTTTGCAGTGCTCCAGAACCAGGATTACGCACTGCTGGTTGGAACACTTGGGTTGTTCTTTGGTTTGGTGACTGTCATGTACCTGACACGTCATGTGGACTGGTCGGCTGCTGGTGCTCCCGGCAGGATGCCGGACTCAAGCAATTGATCGGCACAGAAAAAACTTTGGCCCGGTGATGGGCTAGGTCACCGGGCCGGGGGCTGGATGGAAGAGAAAGATAAGAGCTGGGGGTAGCTCTTGTGGGGGCTTTGAGGGTCCTGCTTTGCCGGGCTTTGGTTTCACCGGCACTTTACTCAATATGCAGGGCTTGTGCCAACTTTCAGGCTGCCCCCAGAACACCGATGAGACCTCTCCTGTTCGGGCTTTTTCACGGGTTTTCTGCACTGTGTGAGATCCTCCTCACCCCATCCAGTGCCCTCCTCTTTTCCCGAAATTCATATCACTGGGGCATGAATGTATATCGAGGGGATATATATACGAGGCAGGTGATTATTAGCACGTCATCCCCGGCCCCGACCGGGGATCCAGAAAGTTTGTGGAGGGGACCATGGATCCCCGCTTTCGCGGGGATGACGATAGAGGGAATGGGGATGACGATGTAGGGGTGGGATGACG
>LMZT01000118.1 GCA_001567115.1 Candidatus Hinthialibacteria bacterium OLB16
GGAGGAAGTTGCTAAAAGGGAAATCGAGACCAGGTTTCTATTCCTCCAGCAGTTTGATCTCCACCTTCCTGAATTCGACCGGGTGGCTCTCGGACTGGAGGGAAATTGTCCCACTGCTGAGCATCAAGTTGCCATCATGAATGAGTTTCTGAGCATCGGGATCACCCGGATCCAGCTGGGGTTTCTGGTATTCGAGGACAACCTCACCATCGATAATATGACGAATGACTTCATTGCCATGGACTTCGATTTCCAGGGTAACCCATTGGTCGCCATGGTAAGTTTTCGATTTCGAATCGGTGCAGTGTGCGGTAATCAGTTTTCCATCCATGACAACATGGGTTCCGGGAGTGCAAAGGTTTGCCGTTGTCCTTTGTCCATTGCCTTCGCCACGGCCACCGAGTATCTGAACCTCGATCGACACCGGGAAATCCTGGTCCCTTGTGAGACTTTCAGCCGTTTGGCCATGGAGCATGATGCCACTGTTTCTGAAAGCCCAGCCTGGCCCGTCTTTCACCTGCTCACCCACAAAACGGTATTCAATCCGCAGAATGTAGTTGGAGAATTCTCCCTTGTAGAACAGGTGGCCGAAGCGTGAGTCAAAGGCGTCGTAGGCATCATACAGGACCTTGAGAATTCCCTCTTCGACCCGGAAGGTGTTTCCAAAATTATCGCCGAGTTCATAGCCTTTGATCTTGGGTGACCAGTTATCCAGATCTCTGCCATTGAAGAGAGGGATCCAATCTTCCGATTGGAGGTTGCGCACCTCCACCTTGCGGAGGGCGACCGGTCCATGATCTCCCTGGATCATGAGAGGGCCAAGAGGCTGTTCATCCTCAAAACCGGCGGCCCGGGTCGGCCCGGTTACTTCGACATTTTCATGGATCACCTTTCCATTATGAACGACTTTGACGAACACGGCGTTTTTTATCTTCTTTCCGGCAGCATCAAAACGGGGGGCATGGAAAATGACATCGAAGGATTGCCATTCGCCGGGTTTCCGGCTGGCATTTTCTCGAGGGGGATGGCCTTCAAACCCTTTTTCATCTTTCCAGCGTTGATAGATCCCGCCACAATCACTGTGTTCCGGTTTTTCTACACCCCAGCTGTCGAGGATCTGGATTTCGTATCTCCCCTGGAAATAAATTCCTGAGTTGGAACCGGGCGGGACCATGAATTCGATATGGGCTTCGACATCCCCATGCCAGGCAGATGAAAACAGGTTGACAGCATTGCCATCCGGTCCATTGACCAGAATTCCAGTTCCTGGTTTTGTATCGATGCGCTTTGTTCCATCGGGTGCGGCCACCGCTTCGCCTGCATTCATCCAGGTTCCATGATCACTCCGCCAGCCATTCATGCCATTCTGAATGAGGTTTGTCCCATGTGTGGCAGTGGCTGTTGTGGTTGCCGCAAACAGCAGGACGATCAAACCAAGCCGGTTGAACATGCTCAGGCCTCCTTGTTCCCTTTTTGGATTAAAATCTGAAAAGGCATCCACAGGATCAAATTCCCGGACAAATCAGTAGAATAGCCAAAGTCGCCCACCTTGAACACTCAAGGCTATCCAGCCAGGTCGTGTGGCGAGGGCCGCTGGCAGCCTTGCCAGCACATCCAACAAGGGTAGAAAATCAATCGGTTATTGATTGGTTCGAATTCTGGAAAACTGAGGCAGAGGAACGATCATGAAAAACCTGCTGGCGTGTCTGATTACAGCCCTGATCTTTGCAATTGCAGCAGCCGGTGCTTCTGCAGATGAACAGATATCTGTGAATTCTGTCAAAATCGTGACCGGGATCGATGCCTCTCCGCAATCCCGGCTGTGTGCGGATCTTCTCAGGGATCGGATCGCAGCACGCAGCAAAGTCTCAATTGAGGCGGCTTCTTCAAATGACCTCGAACCCGCAACTCCAGGTCAGGCCATCATCTATCTTGGACCTGGCGGAGATCCACTGATCACCAGGGTCTGTGAATTGTCGGGAACCGTTGTGCCAACCCGAACCGATCCCGGCCCTGAGGGGTTTGTCCTCAAATGCAGCCTCACTGATGGACAGCCGTTGGTCATCGCCGCCGGCACCGATGCGGCCGGCACTCTGTATGTGGTTGGGGAGCTGCTGCGGCGCATGACTTATGGTGCGGAAAGCATTTCGATTGAGTGCTGTGAGTTCCGCAGCGCCCCGGCGTATCGCTGGCGAGGCACATCGGCCAATCAGGGCAGAACGATGCAGGAGATGAGTGGTGCACGACCCTGGACAAAGGAGGAACTTCACTCGGTCGACCTCGATCACGCCCTGGCGGGGTCAAATACAATTTATGCCTATGGTGAGGATGTCGCCTGGGCCAAATCCTATGGGATCAAGGTCACTCAAGGGGTTCGCCCAAACCAGCTCCCGCGCCGTGAAATCCCCCCGGAATGGAAAAGGGAGGGGACTGAAGAAGGTCCTTATGTCTGCCCGTCAATTCCTGAAGCACGACAAGCACTGATCGAACACTATACAAAAGATTTTGCCCTGCATGGAGAAACGGATGTCATGCGCTTCTTTGCCGGGGATCCCGGGGGGTGCCGTTGTGATTTATGCGCCCCATGGGGAAAGACCTTCATTGAGCTGTGCGCGGAACTGGCCACAATCTGGAAGTCCATTCAGCCCAACTGTGAAGTCCAGATTGCCAACCAGGATGTGGATAACAAGGGTGATGAGGCGATCTTTGAGTACCTGAACACAAAGCCCCATGCCTGGCTGAACTCGATCAGTTACGGGCCTGGGAGCAATGCCATGTCTGAGTATTTCCGCCCGGAGCTGCGCACCGATCTGTTCACCTATCCCGGTCATGGCCCGATCAACCGTTACCTCGCTTATACCCTGCAGGCTCTTCCTTCTGATGTCTCGATTGTGCATTACTCGGACATCACTCACTGGATCAGCGCGCAGTACCAGGTGGAGCATCCGGATCCTTACCTCGAGCGAATCTATGGCCGCCGAACCTTCCATCATCGGCCGAAAGCGTTTTATAAAATTTTTAACCACATCATGCCGTTCTCGGAGGGAGATATTATTTACTCCGAAGGTTATCACGACGAGATGCATCAGTACCTCTGGAGCCGGATGCTCTGGAATCCGAATCGAACCCTTGAGGACCTGATGATGGAGTATGCCACTTATCATTTCGGGGCGGCGGCCGCGCCGGAGATGGTCCAGGCTTCCCTGCAGCTGGAAGAAAATCTCGAATCCCCTCTGGAAACCAACCCCGGCATCCGGAAGTACTACAACCTGGTGAAGAGCGCCGGTGAGAAGATCCCTGCCAATCTGATGGATCAGGACCACCGTTGGCGGCTCGCCATGCAAAAGGCCTCCCTGGACCTGTATTTTCAGGAAAAGCTGTTGAGGGAAAAGAACCTTGCCAGGATTGCGGAGAGCTTCCTTGAGGCCAGGCCATCGGGTCTTTCAAAGGCAATCCAGAAAGCCAGCGAGATCCTCAGCCAGCCCCTGGAAACAGAATCCATGCAATCTTTGCGGCAGACCGCTGAAAAAATTTCTGAAGAATCCAACGCGCTCTTCGGTGTAAAAAATGAAGCGATTCAACGGACCGGTCTGGATCTGACAGGATTCGACTGGTTCAGGCAGCAGGTTAAATCCGCCGGGTTGGCCTCGGATGAAAATGTACAGAAACAGATACTGGATCGTGCGCTCCACTATGAGGATGCAGGAGAGGGCGGTTTTTACGATGATGCTGGAGCGGATGGCAGGCAGCCTCATCGGATCGAAGGTGAGAATCTGTGGAACCCTGCCCAGTTTGTTCATCTGCTGGATCCAGCCAACCGGCCATCAGCCAGTTCCTTTGTTCACAATCGGCAGGGACCGGTGCGATTCGCTTATACAGGGTTGGATGCATCATCGGCTTACAGGCTTCGTGTGACTTTGGTGACACTCAAAGTAACCCCGGAGCTTTTGGCACGATTTGAAATCAAAGAAGATCAACTGAAACG
>LMZT01000119.1 GCA_001567115.1 Candidatus Hinthialibacteria bacterium OLB16
TGCCTGAACAGTCCAGTGCGACAATGATATCGACACCTTCTGTGCAGTGGTGCCTGCAGCATCTGCTCAGAAGTTTGGGGCCTGGCAGCAGCGCAGATCAGAAGCGCAAGCGCAAGCATGCGGAGAAAGGTGACGATATGGCGCTTCTTCAGGGATGACGAAGGTTTGATCTTTCTGAATCTGCCAAGGTCGGAAAATCTCAGCGCGCCCCGCTTGTGGCGCCGCAGCCATTCCATATACCACACCAGGGGAAAGATCAGCAGCAGCAACAGGAGAAAGAGAGGATCCGCGAAATGCATTTCTTATGCCACCTCTCGCTTCGATTCAGTGCCGTCGGGAGATTCCTCCAGAGAGCTGGCCTGCTCCCGCCGGGTCTGCTGAATGATCATGGCTGACGCATCGAGAAAATTCATCAGGCTGGCCCGGGAACGAGTCTCTTTGGCAAACTTGAGCAGATCCAGGTCCTCAAGCATTTCCCCGATCGATTGCCTGATTTCCCTGATCACAGCGCCGGAAGATGAATTATCAGGAAGATTAGCAGAAGAAAAGAAATGAATAATTTCATCTGTCGTCATTTCAAGTGCTGAAAACCTGAAGCGTTTTTCGAGATAAGCCCGCATGATTTCCGAGAGCGCGAGGCCGAACTGGCGGCAGGAGAGTTGATCAGGCTCATCGGCTGATTTCTCCAGTGACCTCCTGAGCCGTTCGATGGCTTCGAGGGCGATTTCATCCTCAGGCAGGATTTCCTCAATAATATCAGATATGGTATGGCGCCGCTTTTTCCAGCGCAGGAAGAGGTAAATGGCAGCAGCCAGGGCCAGCAGCCCGATGATGACTCCAGCCACCCGGCCTGTGAGAACTCCAGAATAGACAGGCTCAGGCGGTTTGATGTCCTTCAATACCAGATCTTCTTCATTTTCTGGAAGGATGCTGGCAACTTTGATCTGAATCGGAGCTGTGGTCAGCTCCTGTGTTGCGCCGGAAGGCAGCTTGACCGGAATATTGATGGGAGGAATGGTGTAGTCTTCAGGTGTAAAGGTCGACAGGGTGTAGGTATCGACTATCCGCCAGTGGTCTCCAACCTTCTGAGGTTCATTGCGCTCGAAGTCCAGGATCTGAAATCCCTGCAACCCCGCTCCCCATTCAGGTTTCTCGATCTCGACACCATTGGCGTAGTCGATCGTGAGCGAATAATGCACCTGGTCGCCAATGGTGATCTCCGAACGATCGACAGCAACTTCAACTGAAGCAGGAGGCGGTTCTTCAGCGCCAGCAATCAGAATCGGCTGCAGCAGAAACAGGATGACAAGGAGATTCCCTTTGAGCCGCATCTCCCTTTAGTCCTTGAGCCGTTCCGGGAAAATCCGCATCTTGTGTGTTTTCATCAACTCGGCAATCAGCTGTGCCCTTCGTTCCTCTTCGCGCTGCATCCGCAGTTCGGATTCAACCTGGGATTTGACTTCATCAAATGTCTTTTCGCGTGATGGTGTTTTGGAAATCAGCTGGATGAGATGATGCCCCATTTCTGTTTTGACCGGTCCAGCCAGCTGCCCGGGCTGGTCGAGTGCAAAGCAAGCTGCTGCACACTCTTTATTTTTGCCAATCCCCGGAATGACGACATCGAGCGGGTCGAAGTCAGTTGTTGATTTTACTGGCGGGACAGCCTGCTGGATTTTGCCCAGTTTGCCCCCCTGGTCCTTTGTTCGTGCATCTGTCGAGAGCCGTTTCGCCACCTCGGCAAATGGTGATCCTTTTTCGATCAGGACTTTGGCCGCAAGGCAGCCAGTCGCATCCGCAGTCAGGATATGCGCCACCTCCACAGCGGCCGGTTCAACATAATGGCTGCGATGAGCCTGGAAAAACATCTGCAGATCGGAATCGGGCAGTGAAACTTTTGAAGTGACCTCTTCCTGGAGCAGCTTCGAAGCCAGCAGGCTCTCCTCCAGCATGCGCATCCGGCGGGTGATTTCGGTGTCACGTTCCAGCCCCTTGCGCCGCGCAGCTTCGGCGAACAGGCGCATCGACACCATTTCCTGAAGGAATTTTTCTTTGCCAGACTCACCCTTGTAGGCCTGTTCCCGGGCATAAGGAGGCAGCTCATTCCAGGCGTCATTGAAATCCGCTCTGGTTATTGAAACCCTTTCTCCAATCGATGCGAGAATGTCTTTTTTATCAACCGGGATCTCTGTAGCGCCAGTCGATGCATGGAGCCTGCTGGATTGAATCAGCTGCTGCTCAGCAGCGCCGGAGCGCCCCAGTTTTTCAAGGCTCTCAGCCGCCCGCCGCCGGGATTCTTTCAGGATTTCCGGATCCACATCTTTGTACAGGTCCGAGATCCTGAGGAAATGCGCCAGTGCTCCTTCATAATCGGCAACCTGATCGAGCAGCATATTCCCGGTGTTGAAATCAATCCGCGCTTTTTCGGAATCACTCAGTGAGGAAGCCTGAACATAACGGTCATACTGTTCGGCGGAAAGTTTGTAGAGCTGGTTGGCTTTCAATGCCGCGGCAAAGTCCCGAACTCTTTCGAATGAGCCAGGTTCATGGGAAGGGCCGCCTTTGCCGGCGAGTAAATTATAGCCGGCCAACCCGGCTGCGGTTGCGCTCAGAAGAAGTATGACCACCAGCAGCGGTGCCGAATTTTTCATCGAGACATCTCCTTTGCCCGGCGCTTGAAAAAATTGATCAGAGGCAGAACGTAGTCCTTCCCGGTATTCAAAGGAATGGAATCGACCGACAGGGACTTGAAGGTCTTGTCACGGTTTTCACTTTCGATTCGTGCATAAGCCGCGAAAAGCCGCCTCACCTCAGGATCGGAGGTATCGATGACAATCTCTTCGCCGGTCTCGGCATCTTCGAGCTCCAGGATTCCGATCGGTGGAAGTTCCTGCTCTCTGGGGTCGGAAAGAGTCATTGCGATGACATCGTGGCGTTTGTTGGCGATAGCCAGAGGTTTGTGGTAATCCACATCGGTCATGAAGTCGGAAACAAGGAAAACGACTGCTTTGCGCTTCTGAACTTTCTGGAGAAATTCGAGGGCAGCCGGGATATCGGTCGATTTGCCCTGAGCGCGGAAGTAGAGCAGATCCCGAATCAGGCGCAGAACATGCGGCTTCCCTTTTTTAGGCGGGACATAGAGCTCGATGCGGTCGGTGAAAATGATGAGGCCCACCCTGTCGTTGTTCTTGATCGCGGAAAAGGCCAGCAGGGCGCAGACCTCCGCAGCCATTTCACCTTTCATAAGAGAAGCGGTGCCGAACTGAGAGGAGCTGGAAGCATCCACCAGCAGGATGACAGTCAGCTCGCGCTCCTCGACAAAACGTTTGACATGCGGAATCCCGGTGCGTGCGGTCACATTCCAGTCGATGGTCCTGACATCATCACCGAACTGGTACTCACGCACCTCTTCGAATTCCATGCCACGCCCTTTAAACACCGAGTGGTATTCGCCTCCCAGCACATCATTGACCAGGCGGTTGGTGCGAATCTCGATGCGGCGGATTTTTTTTTATGAGTTCCTTGGGAAGCATTCCGTTTCCTTCATCCTGGATATCTCAATCGCGGGAGCCGGCCGGTCAGGGAACCTCGATCTTGTCGAAAACCTTCTGGATCACATCCTCCGGCTTCATCTCTTCGGCTTCAGCTTCATAAGTAAGGATGACTCGATGCCGAAGGACATCCATGCCGATTGACTTCACATCCTCCGGAGTGGCATAGCCTCTGCCGCGGATAAAGGCATGTGCTTTGGCAGCCAGTGTCAGATAGATCGAGGCACGCGGAGATGCGCCAAAGGCGATGTATTCATTCAGGTTGAGGTCATACAGCTGCGGGGTGCGTGTCGCATGGACAATATCGACAATATACCTGCGCACTTTTTCATCGATGTAGATGTTGCGGACAATTTCCTGGGCACTGGCGACCTGCGCCAGAGAAACAACCGATGAAACGCTTGGAAGATCCTGGCCGGTCATCCGGTCGAGGATGGCCAGCTCCTCTTCCCGTGAGGGATAGCCCACTTTGAGTTTGAGCATGAAACGGTCCACCTGGGCTTCAGGCAGTGGATAAGTCCCTTCCTGCTCGATCGGATTTTGTGTCGCAAGGACCAGGAATGGCTCCGGGAGCGGGTAAGTGGCCCCTCCGATAGTCACCTGGCGTTCCTGCATGGATTCGAGCAGGGCGCTCTGGACTTTGGCAGGGGCGCGATTGACTTCGTCGGCCAGGATGATATTGGCGAAGACCGGCCCCTTCTGGCAGGTGAACTGGCTGGTCTGCTGGTTGTAGATCAGAGTTCCGGTCAGATCCGCGGGAAGGAGATCCGGAGTAAACTGGATGCGGTTAAAGGAGGCTTGGATGGTTTTGGAAAGGGAGGTTACAGTCAAGGTCTTGGCCAGGCCGGGAACTCCCTCCAGCAGGCAATGACCACGTGTCAGCAGGCCGATCAGCAGCCTTTCGACCATGTAACGCTGTCCAACAATGACCTTTTCAATCTCATTGAACAGTTCACTGACAAATGCGCTTTTCTCACGAATTTCTTCGGTGAGTTGCTTGATATCGACATTCATTTCGAGAGGCCACCTCCAGGTTTAATATCTTTCAGCTGTTTTATGATTTCTTTGAGTTGTCCCAGCGCGACACTGAGTTCTTCCGGCCTGGGCCGGTCAGGACGATACTTTCTTTCCTGGATCTCACTGGCCAGGCGTTGGACGGTGTCACGAACTGGATCAGGCAGCAAGGCCTGCTGCCCGATGTTGCTGAGCGCAATGGATGATGAGGAGCCTTGATGCAGGCTGACCGCATCACACAGCACCTTCTCTACGGCACGGAAAAAATCCCGCCCCTCACCCGCCAGGATCAGCGGCTCGATCGATTTCAATTCGGATGCAATGTTCACCCAGGGATCCGGCTGATCAATGATCTCTGGCGGATTTTTTCTGCGGTTGAAGAAAAAGACTCCACATCCGAGAACGACCACAAGCAACGACCCGGCCAGGAGTGTGGAATTTTTCTTGATCTGTGACTGAAGCCTGCTTAAGAAAGAGACCTCTTTTTCCCTGACAGTAATGCCAACCTCGGGAGAAGCGACAGAGAGAGGAGCTTTACCTTCCTGAGTGACCTCGAGATGGACCGCCGGGAGAGTGACCGGCCCGGCTTTGTCCGCAGCCAGTGTATAACGAAAGTATCGTGAGCCGCGTGGCTTGCTGGCACCCGCCTGAGAACGGACCCCGGTGGATACATCCAGCTGGCGAACCGCCTTCGGCCATTCAATCTTCGGTTCCGAAAGAGACACCAGCGCTGTATCGCCATCCCAGCTGGCATTCACCAGAAAATGGAATGGCTCTCCAACGGTTATCACCTGCTCCTGAACCTGGCTGCCGGCTTCGACATTCAGGGATGGCTGTTGCAGGCTGTGAGACGGCATTTGTGTTGCAGAAGGGATGAGGGAAGAGCCGGGCAGCTGTGCGCTGCTGGAATATCCACTCAGGATGATCCAGATGGCAGCAAAGAACAGGGAGAAGAACCGGAATCGATCCATCATTCTGGCTGCAGGGGTGGCCGCAGAGGCGCCGGGCTGGTTTGTTGCTGGTGAGAGTGTTGCCTGTTCACGCATCCTGGTTTCCAGCTGTGTCAGTTTTTCCCTCGCCTGCCTGTACTGGCTGGGGAATGGCTGCCGTAAATGCTCGATGACAGACAAGCCCGACACAATCGCCTGCAGTGCCTGGCGGGCCTGGTGTGTCTGATGCTCTTTGACGGACCTGTCGGCCATGCTCTCGAGAGCAGCCAATGCTCTCGGAACATACGGGTTCCACGGAAAGTAGCCCTGAATGGTCCACTCGTAATATTCAACTGCATCGGCCATCTGGCCGCTGCCTCTGAGTTCCTCCGCTTTGTGAAACCGTGTCGACGACTGGTTGTAAAGCCGTACGACCGCAAACACAACAAGGAAGATACCAACGATCAAAAACGGCAGGATGCGCCTAAAGTAACGCACTTCTGGCGCCTTACCCGCTCTTGGCTGGCCCGTTGGATGGGGTAGCTCCCCCGGATTCCTTTGTGCTCGCACTGGATGTGGAACTGGATTCAGCCGAGGTTGAGGAGGCTGAGGAAGAATTGTCTTTCTTCGCGGCTTCGCGATATTCCTTGCTGCGGTAGTCGGTTGTATAAAAACCGGACCCTTTGAAGATGATTCCGGCGCCAGTTCCCAGCAGCCTTTTCACTTCAGCCTTGGAACCAGGGTGCCTGCAGCCTTCCGGATGGATGCAGGTCTTGAGGGGCTCAGCTTTGATGCTTTGAAAATGCTCGTAGACCAGGCCACATTTGGAGCACTCATATTCATAAGTCGGCATAATGCATCACTCTCCTTATAATGAATGAGAGAGGGTCTTGCGGCCCTCTCTCACGTCAGGCTTGGAAGATATCAGTTGGCGTCTTTGAACTCGGCATCCACCACTTCGGCTTCCTTCGTGTATCCATCTCCGCCACCGGGTGGCGGAGTCGATGCGGAATCCGCGCCCTCCGGCTTCGCAGCCTGCTTGTAGAGAACCTCGGCGAGTTTGTGGGAAGCCTGTTCGAGAGCGGCTTTTTTGCTCTTGATCTGGTCGATATCATTTCCATCAAGGGCGGTGCGAAGTTCCTGCAGAGCGGTTTCGATCTGCCCGCGTGTGACAGCATCCACCTGGTCCCCATAATCCTTGAGGGATTTTTCGATGCTGTAAGCCAGGGCATCCGCTTCGTTGCGTGCAGCGACAGTTTCGCGGTGTTTGCGGTCTTCTTCGGCATGAGTTGCGGCATCGGACTGCATCCGCTTGATCTCATCATCGGAAAGGCCGCTGGAGGATTCAATGCGGACTTTCTGCTCCTTCCCGGTGCCGAGGTCTTTGGCGGAGACATGCACAATGCCATTGGCATCGATATCGAAAGCCACCTCGATCTGTGGCACCCCTCGCGGCGCGGGAGGAATGCCCTCCAGGTTGAACTCACCCAGCAGACGGTTTCTGGATGCGATTTCACGCTCGCCCTGGAACACTTTGACAGTCACTGCGGGCTGATTGTCCGCCGCGGTCGAAAAGGTCTGGCTCTTGCGTGTCGGGATGGTGGTGTTCCGTTCGATCAGCTTGGTGAACACATCGCCGAGAGTTTCGATTCCCAGGGAGAGCGGTGTCACATCGAGGAGCAGGACATCTTTAACCTCTTTGGAAAGGACACCACCCTGAATTGCAGCGCCGATGGCCACAACTTCATCGGGGTTCACCCCTTTGTGAGGCTCTTTGCCGAACAGCTCACGAACTGTTTTCTGCACCATGGGAATGCGGGTCGATCCACCCACAAGGATGACTTCATCGACATCCGAGGGTGAATAGCCGGCATCCTTGAGCGCATTCAGGCAGGGGATGCGTGTCCGGTCCACCAGGGGGCCGATCAGCTGCTCGAGCTTGGCGCGTGTCAGTTTCATATTGAGATGCTTCGGGCCGGAGGCGTCGGCAGTGATGAAGGGGATGTCGATGCTGGTCTCCATTGTGCCGGACAGCTCGCATTTGGCTTTTTCGGCAGCATCCTTGAGGCGCTGCAGGGCCATCGGATCGGTGCGCAGATCAATGCCATGCTCGCGTTTGAACTCGTCCGCGATGTAGTCGATGACGACCTGGTCGAAATCATCGCCGCCAAGGTGGGTGTCGCCATTGGTCGATTTGACTTCGAAGACCCCATCGCCGAGTTCGAGAATGGAGATGTCGAAGGTGCCGCCGCCGAGATCGTAAACAGCGATCTTTTCATCCTTCTTCTTGTCGAGGCCGTAAGCCAGCGCCGCGGCAGTCGGTTCGTTGATGATACGCAGGACTTCGAGGCCCGCAATGGCGCCTGCATCCTTGGTTGCCTGGCGCTGGCCATCATTGAAGTATGCTGGAACAGTGATGACAGCCTGCCTGACTTCGGTTCCGAGGTAATCTTCCGCAGTCTGCTTCATTTTCTGGAGGATGCGTGCGGAAATCTCGGGAGGGGCGTAATTTTTTCCGTCGATTTCAACCACCGCACTTCCACTTGAATCCGCTTTGACTGTGTAAGGGACCTTGCGCATCTCATCGGGGACTTCAGAGTAACGTCGTCCCATGAAGCGTTTGATCGAAAAAACAGTGCGCCGTGGATTCGTAATCGCCTGGCGTTTGGCAGTTATGCCCACCAGCTGTTCTGTGCTGTCGGTGAATGCCACCACCGATGGAGTGGTTCGACCACCTTCAGCATTGGCAATCACCACTGGCTCTCCACCTTCGATGACGGACACCACTGAGTTTGTTGTCCCCAGATCGATTCCTATGACTTTGGCCATGATGACTTTCTCCTTATCAGATTATTGTTTTTCTTTTTCATGGACTCCCGAATCGATCCTCAAGTGTCACGAAGCAGGAGTTGATTGTTCGGTTGCCCTTTATCTCTGCCCGGAGGATACAACCACCTTGCCGGGACGCAGGACTTTTTCCCCAAGGCGGTAGCCGGTGCGGAATTCCTGGACCACAGTTCCTTCGGGAAAAGAATCATGAGGCTGTGCCGCTATCGCCTCATGGTGGTTCGGGTCAAAGGATTCACCTTCAGCTGGAACTCTTTCGACCCCTTTTTTCTCGAGAAGAGCCCACAGCTGGTTTCGTATCAGCTGAACTCCCTGGCGGATGGAATCGGCATCCCCGCTGCTGCTGACCGCCATATCGAGGTGATCGACAATATCGAACAGATCGGAGATCGGGATCGATTCACTCATCAGATCTTCCTTCTCCTTGAGAACCCGGCGGCGGTAGTTTTCAAACTCAGCCTGCTTATATTGCAGCTGAGTGAGATACTCTGCGGCTTCGGCAGCCCGTGCTTTGAGCTCCTCGAAGGTCATGGTCACCGATCCAGCCTCTGTCTCGATCCGGATCGGTTCTTCCTCGAGGTGAGAGGCTCTTTCGAGGGCGATTTCGACCGCACTCCTGACCTCCTGGCTGCTGTTCTCATCCAAGGGTTTATTCTGGCCCATTTCACTGAACTCCCTGATTTTCAAAGCCCCCACCCCCGCTTCTTCCCTTCCTTGCCGGCCTGTTCGCCGAGCATGACATCACCCATCTGATTGCCACGGCGGATTCTGAAGAGGACCGAGGGTTCATTCTGCAGAGAATGCCGCAGGCGGCGGAAGTCACCGATTGTCTGAACCGGAATCTGGTTGGTTGAAATGATCAGGTCGGATGGAACCAGGCCGGCTTCGGCGGCCGGTGATCCACTGGCCACTTTCTCGACGACCACTCCACCATCGATCGAAACACCAAGACGGTCAGCGATATCGTTGGTAATCCCCCCGACCTCGATTCCAAACCAGGAATCGGCTTTTTCGATCCGCTCGACTTTTCCGATCCGATCCGGGGGAATCTGGATCGATTCGCGATCGACCTGGCTGTTGCGTGTGTCATATCGAAGGAAAGTCAGCTGGAGCGGTTTTCCCATCTCGTGTTCTTCGAGGGCGCGCTGGAACTGGAACAGATTGGGAACAGAAATGCCATCGATTTCGATCAGCAGATCCCCTTTCCGGAGGCCGTAAGTATACCCCAGGCCATTCTGGTCGAGACTGGCGGCAATCAGGCCTTCAACCCGGTTTTTGGGAAGCTGGAGGCGTTTGGCTTGCGACTGATCGATATTTTCGAAACTCTTCTGGCTGACATATTCAATCCCGAGCCGCTCTTCGAGGGACACAATGCCATGGACATACTCATTATAGACCTGGCGGACCCGTTCGACCGGAATGGCGAATCCAATCCCATCGGATCCACCGCCCTCCGAGGCGATCAATGTCGTGACCCCGATCAACTGGCCACGAATGTTAACCAGCGGCCCGCCACTGTTTCCCCGATTGATGGCAGCA
Organism: Candidatus Hinthialibacteria bacterium OLB16; assembly: GCA_001567115.1. GTDB lineage: Bacteria > Hinthialibacterota > Hinthialibacteria > OLB16 > OLB16 > OLB16. The sequence continues at coordinate 9,878 of LMZT01000119.1, forward strand.
TCGGTTTGAATCATTCCGAAGTAAGGTTTTTCACGGCCTTTGACATTGATGGTGCGCTCCACCGCGCTGACAATTCCAGTCGTGACACTGTTTTCAAAGGACAGGGAACTTCCGATAACCACTACTGTCTCCCCGATCATCAGGTCATTCGTGGTGCCCCAGTCAATTTCATGGTAGGTTGAGGGGCTTTGCCCTCCACCAGGATCCATCTGCAATATGGCGATGTCAAAGTCACTATCCACCCCAATCAGGATCAGATCATGCACCTCACCATCGGAGGTGGTGCAGGTTAAACGATTGGCTTCAGAGACCACATGGGCATTGGTCACGACAGTCCCACGGTCATCCACCACAATTCCAGAACCGGCCGAGCTGTAAACCTGCTCCTGAAACACCCGGTCACCCATCCCCCGGAATCCAAACAGCATGGCATCCAGAGGATTGACCGAAACTGTTTTCCGCACATCGGTACGTATCGCCACAACAGATGGGGTGACCTTGGCCACCACATCCACAATCGGGGTGTGGCGGTCATGGTTGAGGGGTTCGGATTGAACCCCCATCAAAAAACCACCAGAGATACATAGAACGAGAAGGAAATGGCGAATCATTATCGGGATCTTTCTTTTTTCAGAATGAATTAAGCAGGTTCAGTGCCAATAAGAATGATTTCTCCCCTGTGTGGGAAAGATAGATTTATCCTTTGAATTTACTGGCTTTATGGATCGGTTCATCTCAGAAGGAAGCCCTCTCCAGCCAGATAAAGGACCGACGCGATGGGGCGATCTGTGCCAGAATGGCACACGAAAAACCACATTGAAATGGCCATCTATGCCGGATCCTGGCGACCTGGCCGATAGAATCGACAGATTTTAGACCTTCGCAGCCCCATGGCCGCCTGAGCCAGCCGGAATCCAGTATCTCAACCCTGCAGGAGCTTCTTCCGAGAGGCGGCTAAATGATTTCATATTCCTTGTAAAGCTCCGGTATGGTCACATCCTTATCGCCGTTTTCCATGAGGAGGGTTCGGTAAGCTTCGGCCTGCTCATCTTCACCGTGGACCAGAAAGATTTTCCGGACAGTATCCCCGAGTTCAGTCCGGTAACGGAGCAGTTCGTTGCGATCGGCATGGCCGGAGAAGGAGTTCAAAACCTCGATCTTCGCTTCGACCGGATGCATCATCCCGAAGATTCGCACTTCGCTGTCTCCACGCAGGATTTTTCTCCCGAGGGTATAGTGGGCCTGGAAACCGACAATCAGGATCGTATTGTGCTCATTGCTGATGTTGTTGCGCAGGTGGTGAAGGATGCGGCCAGCTTCGCACATGCCGGAGGCTGCGATGATGACCATGGGATCGGTGCGCTCATTGAGGGCCTTGGAATCTTCAACACGGGTAATGAATTCAAGGCCATCAAAAGAAAAGGGGTTATCCTGGTGGTTGGTAAAGACCAGCACTTCCTCATCGTAGCATTCAGGGTGCATCCGGAAGACCTGGGTGATGCTGGTGGCGAGAGGGCTGTCCACATAGACTGGAATTTTGGGAATCTGTTTATCCTGGAAGAGTTTTTTCAGAGCGAAGATGATCTCCTGAGCACGCTCCAGTGCAAAGCTGGGAATAATGACCTTCCCTTTGCGCTGGGTCGTTTCATTGATGACACGAGCCAGGGACTCTCCCCGGGAATCGATCGGATCGTGCAAGCGATCACCATAAGTGCTTTCCGAAACGAAGATTTCAACACCTTGAGGGCAGACCGGATCCTTCAGGATCGGCAGCCCCCAGCGCCCGATGTCTCCTGAAAAGAGGAAACGCAGGTTTTTTCCATCTTCCTCAAGATCCAGACAGACCACCGCCGAACCAAGAACATGAGCGGCATTGTAGAAAGTCAGGTTAACCCCCGGGAGAATCGGGAGTGTCACCTGATAATCGATCGCCACAAAACGTGAGAGGCAGGCGCGGACATCGGCTTCGTCATAGATCGGGGTGATCCGGTCTTTCTCGCCACGTTCCTCAGCTTTACGGTTGAAGAACTCGGCATCTTTGACCTGGATATAAGCCGAATCCATCAGCATGAGTGAACAGAGGTCGCGAGTGGCGAAAGTGGTATAAATAACCCCCTTGAAGCCCTTTTTCACCAAACCGGGGATATTTCCGGAATGGTCGATATGGGCATGGGATAACACCATGACATCGATGGTGGAGGGGTCGAACGGGAGATTGCGGTTCATCCGGTTGGATTCTTCGCGGCGTCCCTGGAAGAAACCACAATCCAGCAGGATGCGCTTCCCTCCGACTGTGAGGATGTGCATCGAACCGGTGACTTCGCGTACCGCCCCCATAAATTGGATTTTCATGTATACCTCCATAACCCGGATGAATGGATTGAACCGAACAATGCGAGTATAGTTCTCACGAGCCATTCGGCAACAAGCTGGAATGATGTATCAGAATAGTCTGGAGGATGGATAAAATGCAACGTTTCCTTGCCTTTGACCTGGGAGCGGAAAGCGGCCGCGCCGTTGCAGGAATCCTGGAAAAGGGCCGGTTAACGCTGGAAGAAATTCACCGGTTCTGGAATAAACCAGTCTGGATGAAGAATGCCCTCCACTGGGATTTTCCATGCCTGCTTCGAGAAATGCAGGATGGTCTGATTAAATTTGTCAGAACCTTCGATCAGGCCCCCTCGGGGATTTCCTGTGACAGCTGGGGGGTGGATTTCGGTCTTCTGGACAGACAGGGGAATCTGCTCGGGAACCCGGTCCATTACCGCGATAATCACACCGAAGGGATGCCGGACCGTGTGTTTTCAAAGGTTTCAAGGCAGGACATCTACTCACGAGCCGGGATTCAGTTCATGCAGTTAAATACCATCTTCCAAATCGAACACCTGGCTTCGAGCGGCGATTTGCAGTGGGAGATGACCGATAAATTCCTCCATATCGCCGACCTGGTCCACTATTTCTTCAGCGGGGCGATGGTGGTGGAATCCAGCCTGGCCTCAACTTCTCAGTTATATGATGCCTGTCAGCGAGCCTGGTGCCGTGATCTTATCGATCGGCTGGGATATCCTTTTGAAAAGTTCCCTGAAATCGTTCCATCGGGCACACGGATCGGCACCCTGGATGACAGCCTGGCCGATTTCATTGGATTATCGAACAAACATCGGAACTCCCCTGTGATTGCCTCATTGTCTCATGATACCGCAGCGGCAGTGGCGGCTGTGCCTGCCGATCCGAAAACCAGCTGGGCCTATCTGTCTTCAGGAACCTGGTCCCTGCTGGGAGTCGAGCTGGCAGAGCCGATCCTCAGCGAAGAAGCCGAAAAACATAACTTCACCAATGAGGGTGGAGCCGAAAGAACCGTACGGTTCCTGAAGAATATCATGGGCCTGTGGATCCTTCAGGAATGCCGCCGCACCTGGGAAAAACAGGGTATTGTACTGGATTATGAAACCATTGCGGGGCTGGCTGCTGAGGCCAGGCCGCAGCTGGCATTCATCGACCCGGATGATTCCACATTCTTTGCGCCGGGTGATATGCCGGAAAGGGTCCAGAGCTACTGCCATTCGACCGGCCAGCCGGTTCCGGAAGGCCCCGGAGCGATGGCGCGCTGTATTTATGAGAGCCTGGCCCTTAAATACCGGAACAACCTGGAGCAGATGGAAAAACTGATCGGACGCAAGATCGAGGTTCTTCATATTGTAGGCGGTGGAGGAAAGAACCGATTCCTGAATCAGGTGGTGGCCGATGTCCTCGGAATTCCTGTGGTGGTTGGCCCGACAGAGGCAACCGCCATCGGAAATATCATCACCCAGGCAGTCGCTATGAATGAAGTGGGAGGATTATGGGAAGGCCGCCAGATCATCGGCCAATCCTTTGAAATTGAGCGATACGTACCAACCGATACCAGCGGCTGGAGCAGCGCCTTCCAGAGATTTCAAGAGATGCTGAGCTGAGGTTTCAGGCCGATATTATTCATGGGTAGCAGCCTCTACCCCGGCGACCGATTCATCTCCAGACTGATCAGAGATCGAAGCCAGACCCCGGCCGGAGTTGATTCATTCCTGACGGAAACCATTATTACGGATCCCTTATTCCCTTCAGGCCTTATATAAAAATTGCACTTGCCTGAACCGGATTCGACTCTCACAATTGTGGCAAATATCCTCTCCTCCATCGTCAGGAAAGGGGAAGCGAACCATGAACACGAAATTTCTGATCCTGTGTCTATTGCCAGCCCTGTTCTGCCTGACCGGGATAAATCCCACCCAGGCCGGCCCGAAAGCCTGATTGTCGGGATTGACCGTTACCAGAACCAGCGGATACCCCCTTTGCGAGGGTGTGTCATGGATGCGGAAGCATACAGGGACCTGCTGATCAACAAATTCGGATTCAGCAGTGGCGATGTGGTCATTCTCACAAATGATCAGGCCAGGAAGGATATTTTACTGCAGAGTTTGAAGAACCTGGGAGAAGGCACCACTGGCGGAGAGGTGCGTGTATTCGCATTCGCCGGGCATGGAACCCGTGTAAAAGATTCGAATGGCGATGAGGGGCCAGGCGACGAATATGATGAAGCCCTGGTGCCTTACGATGCTGAGTCTTCTTCCACACTGTTGATCGATGATGAAATCCATGAAGTTCTCCAGAAAGCTTCTCGTGGCCAGTGGACCATACTGCTGGATTGCTGCCATTCAGGGACAGGCACAAAAAATCTGATTCTTGAAAAAACAACCTCAGTCAGATATGTCCCATACAGCCTGATTGTCAATGACACCCCGGGCACGAAAGGCCTGTTTGATGAAGATGCCTCCGGAGCCGGAGAAGGTGGTTCGGTGCTGGATCTGGAAAATCCTGCCGGTGGGGCACGTTCTCTGGAAGCGGGCAATCTTTCCATCTTCGCCGCCTGCCATCCCGATGAAAAAGCCATGGAGGACAAAGAAACCGGGCATGGCAAATTTACACTGCATCTTCTGAAGGGGATCGAAAGCGGAATGATCCAGCCTGGATCCTCGAGCAATGAGGAGGTGGCCCGATATGCCCAGGTTACCTTTGAAGGCAATGAAGCCGGGCAGAAGCTCTCCCAAACCCCATTGGTCGAGATTCCGGAGATGAACAAAAACCTGGTATTCATTGCCTCCTCGAAAACAGAAGCGCCTGCTGCTTCTCTCCCTGTGGCAAACGAACAGAGCGGCCAGGTTGATTCTTCCCAAAAATCTGCTTTCGAGGTTCGAGTGGGATTGTTCAATGGGAAGACTCTGGCTGAAGGGGATGAAATCAAGGTGTGGGTCGAGTCGGAGCGTGAGGGTTATCTGACCCTCCTGTATTGGCAATCCGATGGGGTTGTCCACCAGATCTATCCTAACAAATGGCACAAAGAGAATCGTATCGAGGCACGAAAGAAGATCCAGATCCCCGGGCAGGGAGAGTTCCGAATGGTGGTTTCCGAGCCATTCGGTGAAGAGAAAATCGAGGCGGTAATCACCGGGCAGCCCTGGGAAACACGCGATTTCCAGGCGCTTGATTTCCAGAATGGAGTCAAGAGCCTCGATCAGGCCCAATCAAGAGGTGTTCGCTTCGAGGTGGATCAGGCCACTTCACAGGAAAATGTCGGTTATTCCGAAGTTCCCTTTCGAACTATTCCCAAGAGGTGAATCCTTGTGAGGAACACGCCTCTGGGTTGCTGGAAAGTGAAGGTGATGGACCTCTCTTGGAAAGGAGAGACTCTCATGAAAACGTCTCAATACTTCGTCTGGATTTTTCTGTTCCTGCCTCTTTTGTCCCAGTGCCAGGAGGCATTGGATGATTTTTTCGATAACCAGGCAGGCCAGCCTCCAAGAGAGGAGGCTTTCACCACCACCGACCCGGGAAAGGCGGATGGCGACTGGACAGTCATGGTCTATATCGCCGCGGACAACAACCTCGATCCCCAGGCGATTGCCGACATTCAGGAAATGGAACAGGTGGGGTCTTCGGACCGGCTGCGAATTACTGTTTTCCTGGATCGTGGCCAGGGATGGAAAACAGCGCGCCGTGCGCTGATCCTGCCAAGGCCGGAAGCCGATGTTCAGTCCATGGACCCCAGCCTTCCGACCTGTGAAGATCTCGGGGAGATCGATTCCGGATCGGTCAGAACCCTGCAGGATTTTGTCGGCTGGTCACTCCGGAAATACCCAAGCCGCCGTACCACCCTGATCCTGTGGAATCATGGCGGCGGGTGGCGTTCGCTCGATTGCCTCGAAATCGAGCCGGATTCCGGTGTCCGTTCGATGACACGCTCAACCACCATGACTCGCGAGATCTGCTCCGATGATACCAGCAATTCGGTGATGTACATGAAGGATGTGCGTGAATCCCTCGAGCAGACAGGAATCCGGTTTGACCTGATGTGTTTCGATGCCTGCCTGATGGGGATGGTCGAAGTCGCCTACGAAATGAAGGGGCTGGCTCCCTATGTGGTGGCTTCCGAACAGACCATCCCGGGGCAGGGATACGATTATACCCCGTTCCTGCGGGCATTGGCACAGAATCCGGGCATGGATGGACGAGCACTCGGGATGGAAATCGTGGATGCATACGCGCGTTCCTACTCCAGCGCCAAAGATGTCACCCTGGCCCTGGTGGATTCGCGTGGCGTGGCGCAGCTGGTGGATAATCTCAATCAGCTGGTGCGCCAGACCGGGAGCGGCCGCGAGGGAGAGCGTGACATCCTTGAGGGTCTGACCCGGGATGATGGCCAACGGCCCCTTGCACCGGAAATCCAAAATGCCTTCCGGGAGGCCCAGGAGAGGGGCTGTTCCTCCCATGGGAACCACGGATGATCCCTATCCGTTTTATGATCTGGGGGCCTTATTGGCCAGTCTGTCACAGTCCAATCGAATCCCTGCTGGTGTTCGTACGGCTGCTGGCCAGGCGCAGCGGAGCTATGAACAAGCCATCCTCAAGAACTTCGCCACCCAGACCCAGAGCCGCAGCGGCATGGCCATCTATTTCCCCGAGAGCCCATCGGCTTCGCATTTCGCTGACTACACAGCCAGAAATATCCTGTTTGCAAGGGATTGCCTGTGGCCTCTGCTGATCCAGGGATATGCCGGAGCCGGAGGAGGGGGCGGGGTTGGCCCCGGGCCGGTGGTTCCACCACCGTCTCCACCGATTGCCCCTCCAATTCCACCGGCAGTTCCCCCAGGGGGTGGAGGCTTCCGCGCGCTGATTGTCGGTATCGACCAGTATGCGTCCCTTCCCCGCCTCAAGTGGCCTTTGTCGGATTCCCAGTCTTACCAGCAGATGCTGACGATGCATGGCTGGGCCCCCGGGAGCATCCGAACCCTCACAAACATGGAAGCCACCAAACAGAATATCCGTCAGGCGCTGTTCACCATGGCCTCGAGCGCCCTTCCGGGTGATGTGCTGTTCTTTGCATTCAGCGGGCATGGCGCGCAGGCAACCGATTTCGATGATGAATATGATCGGAAAGATGAAGCACTGTGCCCTTACGAAGCACGCTTGGGGGATCCGCAAAGCCTTTTCCTGGATGATGACTTGAGGGCAGTGCTGGAAATCAACCGGAATGTTTTCTGGGTCATTTTCCTGGGTTGCTCCCATTCAGGTGAAGGAAGCCGCAACCTCGAAATGCAGTTTTTTTCTGAGGAAGGGGATGGCACCCGCAGCGGAGATCTGGAGGGCTTTTTCAGGGATCCAAAACCAGAATCGGCAGATGCCTCTCTTACGGGGTTTGGATCGGACCAAACAGCGGATGCGAATATCCTTCAGGTGTCATCCAGCGAGGAAACTCGCGGAGGAGGGTTTCTGGATCTCTCCCCCGGAGCGGCCAGGGATATCGGCCAGCGGATTGTCGTTTTCTCTGCCTGCAAATCCTTTCAGATTGCCTGGGGTGAGGACAAGAGCCTGTTCATGCAGCACCTCCTGAATGGTTATGCACGTGGCGCTCTGGCTCCCGGTGCCTCCACCTATGGCGATATGGGGAAATATGTCAACCGACGCCTGGCTTTGATGAATTTCCTTGGAAGGACAACCCTGATTTCCGGGGTTGCGCCTCCAGGCGCGGTTCAGGTGCGGATCAATGGCGAAGCAGTACGGCAGGATCCCAATGTGGAGGTCCCGGCACTCATGAAGAATCTGCCGTTCCTGATCAACCTGCGCGATCGCGGGCTGGTTTCCCAGGATGGTTCTTTCCGGAGTGTGCCCGACCCGATCGACCTGAACGAGAAGTGACTGTGCTCAGCCGATGAAATCACGCGGATCGGTAATCGATCCACGGATCGCTGAAGCGGCCACAGTCAAAGGAGACGCCAGGAAAACCTGGGCCGCTTTGGATCCCATTCGTCCGGGGAAGTTCCGGTTGGTGGTGGAAATGCACACCTCAGGCCCATTCAGGCGTCCGAAAGTATCAGCAGGCCCTCCCAGGCAGGCTGCACAGGATGCCGGCCCTATCTTGGCTCCGGCCGCGAGGAAAACCTCCCGCAGAGAATGTCCATTGACCTTGCGGTTATCCAGCTCCTGATCCACCCAGGTGGTGGCTGGGACGACAAAAGTGTCGATCTGAACCTGTTTTCCATCCAGCACTCTGGCGGCTGCTTCGAAGTCCTCGATTTTGCCGCCGGTGCAGGAGCCGATATAGGCGCGTGTGAGTTTCACCTCACGAAGGTCATGGGCCAGGGCGCGATGATCCGGGGAATGAGGCTGAGCCACTGTGGGTTCAAGCCTGGCGAGATCATATTCCCGGACTGAATGATAGGCTGCATCGGGATCGCTGCGCAGCACTGTGTAAGGCTTGTCGGTCTTTGATCGCACAAAATTCTCGGTCAGTTCATCGGTAGGGATGATTCCATTCTTGCCGCCGGCTTCGATGGCCATGTTGCAGATGGTCATCCGCTCCTCGATAGAAAGCGAGAATACACCCTCGCCATCGAATTCCATGGCACGATAAGTGGCGCCATCCACCCCGATCTCGCCGATGATGTGCAGGATGATGTCTTTGGCCATCAGGTAGGAGGGCAATCGTCCATGCAGGATGAACTTCATCGTTTCCGGGACACGCAGCCAGAGTTTCCCTGTTCCCATGACAAACCCGGCATCGGTGTTTCCGATTCCGGTGGCGAATTCACCGAAAGCGCCTGCGGTGCAGGTGTGCGAGTCGGTGCCGAACAGGATCTCCCCCGGGCGGGTGTGGCCTTCTTCCGGAAGGGCGATATGGCAGACACCCTTGTAGTGGGTTTTCGAGGGATCTTTGTATGGAGAGGGGTAGCCTTCACTGGTGACAAAATCGGGGTCGTAGTAATAACGGATCCCCTGCTCTTTGACAAAGTTGCGGAGGATATCGATGTTGCGGTGGGCATGCAGGTCCGCGGTGAAGATGTAGTGGTCGGGGATGATGACAATTTTTTCCGGGTCGAAGACACGCGCATCCGGGCCGAAATGTTTTTTGAAGACACCGATCGTTCCCGGGCCGCAGACATCATGAGTCATGAGCACATCGGTTGTGACCCAGACATTTTCTCCGGGCTGGACAGAATCGACACCTGCATGGCGGGCCAGTATTTTTTCGGTGAGAGTTTGTCCCATCGTGAAGCACCTTCTTTCAGTGAATCCCAAGCATGAACTTGTGATTTTCAGTATAACGGTCGAGTCATCTGAGTCAATTCGCGGAGAGGGGGGTGAGGTGGGGGAGTTGGCTGGGGTTGAGGGGACGTGAGCAGGTGATGGAGAGGAG
>LMZT01000120.1 GCA_001567115.1 Candidatus Hinthialibacteria bacterium OLB16
GGGGAAACAGCTGGACCAGGCCGGGGTGGCGCGCTGGGGTGCCTCCGAGTGGTGGTGGCCCGCTGAGGATGCCGCCGGGTGGGCCGACCATTTCGAAAAAACTCTCCGGTTCCGGGATTGCCGCTTCATCTGCGCCTACAATTGGAATCAGGGGGGAGTTGAAAGCATTCCCTCAGCGCTGGAAGGCATCGAGCTGCTGTGCAGACGCTGGAAAGAATAACCGGCTTCGGGGATAACACTGCCGGAATGAATCCGGACCAAAGGGAACCTCAAGCCTGCCTTTCCGGTTGGTTCAGGGCTTCATGAATCACACGAAGCAGGCTGGGAGGGCTGTAGGGTTTCTGGATCATCACCACCCCCGATTCGCTCAGTTGCTCCCCATCCAGGGTTCCGAAGCTGTATCCCGAGCTGAACACAAAGCGTGCATTTTCTTTTTTAATTCGAATTTCATCATAAACCTGCTTCCCGCTTTTCCTGGGCATCACCATGTCGAGCAGGAATAAATCGATGCGGTTGCCATGCAGGCCGAACAGATCCAAGGCCTCCTGCCCATCCGAAGCGACCAGCACTTCATATCCGGCGTTGCCCAGGATCCGTGCAGCGAGATCCCGGACCAGGATTTCATCTTCAGCAATCAGGATAGTTCCCTTCCCGTGGATGAAATCCTGATGCCCTGAGTTCTCTGACGATTGTCCACTGTCTGGTGAACAGGCTGTTGCCGGCAGGTATATGCGGAAAATGGTCCCATGCTCCAATTCGCTGTAGACATGAATGAAGCCTTCATGCTGTCTGACAATGCCATATACAGTGGCCAGCCCCAGGCCGGTTCCCTTGCCCACTTCTTTGGTGGTGAAGAATGGCTCGAACACCCGCTCCTGAACCTCCGGGGCCATCCCTTTCCCATCATCGGATACCGAGAGCACGACATAATCACCCGGCCGCGACCAGGGGTGAACCTTCACAAACTCCTCATCGAGGTTAACCTCCACAGTCTCGATTAGAATCACCCCCCCATCCGGCAAAGCATCCCGTGAGTTGACACACAGGTTCAGGAGAATCTGTTCGACCTGCCCAGGATCGGCTGAAATCGGCTTCAGATCCGGCTTGAGGCTGGTTTTCAACTCGATATGCTCCCCGATCACACGCCTCAGCATCTTTGCCAGATCGATGATCACCTGATTGAGGTCGATGTCTTTCATCTGCATGGTCTGACGGCGGCTGAAGGCCAGCAGCTGGCGCACCAGTGTCGCGGCACGATCTGCAGCTTTGCGAACCTCCTTCATGTCATCCGCAGCCCCATGGCCTGACGGGAGCTCAGAAAGGGCCAGCTCGGTGAACCCCTGGATGGCCTGCAGAAGATTATTGAAATCATGCGCAATCCCACCCGCCAGCTGCCCGACTGCTTCCATGCGCTGCGCCTGACGATAGTGGTCTTCCAGGCGTTTGCGCTCGGTGATGTCCTCATAAAATGCCAGCTGCCTGCCATCATCCAGCGAGACAGTGCGAATGGACACCTCCTTTTCACTTTTGTCCTGGCAGCGGACACGGACAGTGCGTTCGATTATTTTTTCCACCTCACTGACCCGCTCGAAGTCCGCCAGCCAGATGTTTCGGATCTGCTCACGGTACACAGGATCGGGATAAGCCAGATCGAACCAGTGCTGCTTATCGGGCATTTCTGCAGCGGTGTAACCAAACAGGTCTGTGAAATAGGGGTTGATATATTGAAAACGGTGGTCTCCTCCCAGCAGGGTCACACCAAATGGCGCATTCTCGGAAAGCACTCGGAACCTGGCTTCACTTCTCCGGAGCGCTTCATCGACTTTCCGGTAGGATATCTGATCCAGCAGCACCCCGCAGATGAGGACTGTGCCGACCGGATAGACCACCATGACCGGCAGGCTGATTTTTTGGAGCACCTCCATGCGCAGATTCGATGGAAGGAGAATCATCAGCAGCAGCATTCCGACATGGACCACGATCCCGAAAATCAGGACATGTGGCAGTGAGGAAAAGTGGGGATTCCTTCGAACCAGGAAGTGGTAGCCGGCACCAACACATGCCGACCATGTGATGACCGATACCCCCACCAGCGCCCCGGGTCCTCCCAGCCAGATACGGTAAATCAGGCTCATCACAGCGGATATCGCCGCTGCAACCGGGCCACCCAGAAACCCGGAAGTGCTGATAATGATCGACCGCCCATCGAATATCAGGCCCGGAATGATTACCAGCGGATTCAGCATCCCGATGACTGCCACCGAGCCGAAAAGGATTCCGGAAAGGCAAGGGTACCACCTGCTGGTCTCGGAAAAACGCCGCAGCAGAGCACCATGCAGGATGCTCAGAGACACGATCAATGCGATGTTATTGATCAGTGCGGTTACAACCATTCAGTATCCTGAGCCTCCTCGATATGGTGATCGGAGTCTGGTGCAGAAAACCCTCAGGCGATTCGAGCCATACCAACAGAACAGAAGATTGGGAGAGATCATAAAACCACATTGAATTTGAGACAAGAAAAGAAAACTTAATATATCCTCAGCCTTCAACACAGCCCTCCGGATTGGAACCAGCGATCTTTACCCTCTCGATCCATCAAGTCTCTTGACTCTCCCGCTATCGGTTCCTAGGATGAAGGGACTGAAGGGAAAATCCGCTGAGAACATTATTTTTATTGGAGACTGTTCACCGGTCCTGACAGAAAAACCCGGATGGCCCATATCGCTTTTGTGACTCTTTTCGATGAGTGGTGTCTCGGGGTTCGTTCCATGTCTTCGATCCTCAAACAGAAAGGGCACGAGGTATCGATCACCTACTTCCGGGACATGGCAGCCCTCAATGACACCGAAGGGATCGAGGATCCCGAGGGCTATCACAATCCCCCGGGCAGTGTTCACAGCCGCGACATTCGTGCCCTCCTGGACCATATCCGGGCACTCCAGCCCAGCCTGCTCGGTTTTTCGTTCATGTCCAATTTTCATGGGCTGGTCTGTGTCCTGACTGAACATGTCCGCCGGGAGTTTCCACGCCTCCCGATCATCTGGGGTGGTTCTGACCCGACCATCAATCCAGACCTGGCTGTCAAACATGCCGATTATGTCTGCCAGGGTGAAGGCGAAGAGGCGATAGTCGATCTGGTGGAAGCGCTGGCTGCCGGCACCACGATCCAATCCATTCCCAACATCTGGGTGAAAACCCCTGAAGGGTTCATCCAGAACCCTCCCCGGCACACCCAGAAAGACCTGGATGTTTATCCTTTCACCGATTTCGAGCAGAGTGGGAAGTGGTACCTCCATGCCGGCAAAGCCGAGCAAGGGGTCTATCCGCCAAGCAGCCATCTGCACACCAACTACCCCACACTGACCTCCCGGGGCTGTCCCTATTCCTGCAGTTTCTGCTGCAACTCCAATTACCGGGATCTGTATGGTTCAGCCAATTATGTGCGCCGCCACAGTGTCGATTATGTCATTCGTGAGATGAAATATCGGAAAGAGACCTTCCCAAACCTGGGATTCATCGAATTCCATGATGACGTCTTCACTTTCAAGTCCTCATGGCTGCAGGAATTTTCAAAGCGGTTTGGCGAGGAGATCGGAATTCCTTTCTTTGCCTACACCCATCCCACCATGTGCCGGAATGAAGATCTCGAAGCCCTGCATCGCGCCGGCTGGACTGTCACAGTCATGGGAGTGCAATCCGGCAGCGAAGAAATTCTCAAAATGTATGACCGCCGCACCGCACGCCAGCGCATTATCGACACAGTTCACCTTCTCCGCCGCATCGGTGTGCAGCTGGTCATCGACCTGATCGGAAACAACCCACTGGAGACCGAGGATAACATGCGGGAGACTTTCGAAATGCTGCTCGAATTCCCCGATGATTACACCCTTCACGAGGTGAACCCTCTCGCTCTTTATCGGAACTTTGAAATCACACGCATCGCTGAAGAACGCGGATTCAATGGCCATCTGCTGCATGGCCGGAATGCCTTTCTGGCTGAAGAAAAACTTTCATACCGTTTCTGGAATGCCATGTGGACCTTGACCCAGTTCGGGGCGATCCCGCGTGAAACCCTGCGGGATATGTCCCATGATCCATACCTCCAGGAGCATCCCGAAATTGTCGAAGGCATGGCAAAAGCCTTTATAAAATCCTGCTATATTCCGGGGACCATGGTGCGCAAGGAAGCACGCCTGCAGCAGCTTGAGAACGAACGCCAGTGTCTCGAAGGCAGCCGTGCTTTCCGCCTGATCAACCGGATCCGGCGTGCACGGAGCTATCTGGTCTCCCACCTCACTATCAAAAACGGCAATACCAACCAGCCTCCCCTGCGGGCCTCCGGATAAAATCTTCGGCTCCTTCTGTTGAGGGGTTTCCCAATTTCAAAAGGTTTGTGCTAGCTTGGAGCAGCTCCAGTGGAGAATCGGGCCACGGCCCCCTTGAATATCCAAGGATACCGCGACCCCCACAGCATTTCATTTCATTCCAGAGGAGGCACACAATGCCCGGAAACAAAGGAACTGGTTTGACCAGGCGTGACTTCGCCAAGCTCGGCGCAGCGGCTGCTGCGGGTTTCACGATCTGTCCTCTCAGTCAGGCAGGGCTGAAACAAACTCGGATACCCTGAAGGTCGGACTGCTCGGCTGCGGAAATCGTGGGACCGGTGCTGCCATGGAAATGCTCCGCGGCAACCCCAACATGAAGCTGATCGCGATGGCCGATCTGTTCGAGGACCGCCTGAGTGCTTCCCGGAACCGGGTCAAGAACTCCAAAAATGAGCAGACCGCCAAAAGTTATGCGGTTGAGGATGATCACTGCTTTGTCGGGCTGGATGCTTATAAGAAAATTCTTGCCACCGATATCGATATCCTGGTGGAAGGAACTCTCCCTTACTCCCGTCCGAAACACATCATGGCCGCCATCCAGGCCGGGAAACACCTCTTCACTGAAAAGCCCGCAGCGGTCGATCCGGTGGGCATTCGCCAGGTGATCGAGGCCGCCAAGCTGGCTAAGGAAAAAAACCTGACCTTTGGGGCGGGAACCCAGCGCCGCCACCAGAAGGAATATGTCGAGACCATCAAAAAAATCCATGATGGCGCAATCGGAGACATCGTGGCCATGCGCGCCTACTGGTGTGGCGGGCTGCCGTTTTGTTTTGACCGCAAAGAGGGCTGGAGCGATTTCGAATACCGTGTCCGGAACTGGTATGGCTACTGCTGGGTATGCGGTGACAATATCGTTGAACAGCATGTCCATAACCTGGATGTGTGCAACTGGGCTTTGAACAGCCACCCGGAATCTGTGTTTGCATCGGGCGGCCGCGCCTGGAAGCCTCATGAGGAGAAGTTCGGGGATCTGTGGGATAATTTTTCCTGCGATTTCGAATATCCCAATGGTGTCCATGTCATCAGCTTCTCCCGCCACTGGAATGGCCTCGATGAAGGTGTTTTCGAGGAAGCTGTCGGAACCAAAGGGCGCAGCAGCTGCCGTGATATGGGCGAAAAGGGCGAAGACCCCTATGTTCAGGAACACATCGATGTGGTCAACAGCATCCGTGGAACAGGCCCCTATCTCAATGAGGGAGTCCAGGTGGCCGAGAGCACATTGACTGCCATCATGGGACGCATGTCGGCTTACACAGGCAAAAAGATCTCCTGGGATGAAGCCATGAGTTCCGATCTGTCGATTGTCCCTGCGGAGTGGGATTTCAGCAAACCTTATCCGGTCGGCCCGATTCCGGTTCCACCAGCCAAACTGTAAAGATCCATCATCAGCTCGGCACACAATCCGGCATTACTGCCGGATTGTGTGCTCTGAAAAATCGAAAGGAGGAGGTCCATGGATATATTTTCACCAAAGGGGCGTTTCAGCCGCCGGTCTTTCATCAAAACCACAGCCCAGGTGGGCGCGGTGTTGTCATTTCCAACCATCATCCCCAGCTCTGCCCTGGCGCGCCAGGGGCGCATCGGCCCGAATGACAAGATCCGCATTGCCAATATCGGTGTCGGTGGCATGGGGCGTGGCCACATCTCCGAAGATACAATTGCCGTGTGCGATGTCGATAAGAACCACCTTTCCCAGGCAGTCGATCGCGCCAAAGAAAAAAATGGCGGCAAAGAAGTCGATGCTTATGGTGATTACCGCAGGATCCTGGAGCGGAAGGATGTCGATGCGGTCGTGATCGCGACTCCCGACCACTGGCATGGAATCATCATGGTCCATGCCTGCCAGGCCGGG
>LMZT01000121.1 GCA_001567115.1 Candidatus Hinthialibacteria bacterium OLB16
CCAGGCGGGTCAGTCCAAGATTTGTCGAAACGCCCCCTCAGGGAGAACGCCACCCTCAGGTTATGCCGCGCAAGCAGGAAGCCCTCCCCCCGCTCCGCCCCCTGTAAAAGCTGCACCGCCACCGGTCGAAGAGCCACGCTATGTGACTCCTCCGGAGGATGATTTTCTGTTGAAACCCATGCCCGAACTGCGCCGGAGCCGGCTTATTCGCCACCACCCAGAAAACGCCTGGAGCCACGTGTCGCCAAACCGGCCCCGACTCCGGAGGCTCCATCTCAAGACGAAAAAATTGCTTTCGCTCCCAAGCGCGAACGGTTCCGGGTTCCGGGTTTTATCAAATCTCTTCCATTGATCCGTCGTTTCTGGTGGGAAGATCCGATTGTCGGGCCTCCACCTGAGCCGAAGTATGACATTGAAGAGAGCTTCGCTTCGGCCCTCAACAAGCCGGTGGATTCCGAAATTGCCATGAAATCCGGTTCAGCCCCTCCCGAAGGTCCGGCCGAACCAGTTGCTGCTCTCGATGAAGAAAAAGGGAAAGTCGAGCCGGAGATGCTGGCCGTGACGCCACCTCCAGCCGAGAGCCGGGAACCCGCTCCGGAAGAACGGAAACTGGAACCTTTTGAGGAGCCTCAGACCGCAACCCTTCCCAAAGAAAGGGGGGAGCCACCTGTCCTCGAACTCCCTGAAGGGGAGCTGGCGGATGGTGAAACTTCCGGGCAGCCGCTGGAAATGAAATCATCAACTGCCCAAAGCACTGCCGCTGGAAAGACTCTGCTGGTTCCTCCGCTCCAGCCTGTTGCCAAGGGGACTATCCAGATGTTCGATGAATCCGGGCAGGCTGTCACCGATCCGGGCACTGTGCTGGATATTGTCCCACTGACCAGCTCGCGCCTTGAATATAATAACAATGGATTTTATGGCAATTTCCAGGCCTATGCCCCGGGAGATGACTGGCTGGTTCTGGTGAACGAGCTCGATCTGGAAGATTATATTTCTGGAATTGTCCCACAGGAGATTCCCGGAGATGCCCCCTTTGAAGTCCTTAAAGCCCAGGCAGTCATGTGCCGCTGTTATGCACTGAAGCTGATACAGAGCGGAGACAGCGCCGAGTATGGCTATGATCTCCCGGGAGATCCGGAATCGGAATGGCCTTATGCCGGCCGCTCCAGAGAAACCCCGAACATCCGCCTGGCGGTCGAAGAAACCGCGGGTGAAATCCTGGTAGACCCCAGTGGGAATCTGGCGACACCGGTGTACTGCTTCTCCAGCGGGGGTTATGTGGCGGATGCCCGTTCGGTCTGGGGAGGCACAGGGCAGTCTATCCCGGATTACCTCGTCGCTCGTCCGGATTTTGATCCGGCAGTGGTGGGATTTGCCGTTCCAGAAAATGGGTTCGCGGGCAATGAATCCATTCTGGAAGAGTGGCTCGCTTCCCCCCCGAACACGTATGACCGGGAAGCTGCGGGAGAGGCTTTCCGCTGGAAACGAACCCTGTCTTCCGAAGAGATGGATGCCCTGGTGAATGATTACTGGAACGACCAGGTCGGGCAGGTTAAGACAATTTCTGTGGATGCCCGTGCCATCTCTGGCCATGCGACCCGCATGACGATTGTCGGAAGCGAGCAAACGGTTGAGGCTCGTGACTCCGATACGATTCGTGAAGCCCTGCAGCTGGATTCCTCTTTGATTGTCATCAAAGAGAACTGGCGGAGCGGCTGGACCATCTATGGCGGCGGGCTTGGACATGGTGTCGGCCTGTCGCAATGTGGCGCCATCGGGCTGGTGAAACAGAAAAACGCAAACTACCGCCAGATTCTCAATTTCTATTTCAACACCTTGAAGCTCGGCCGGCGCCATCTGGTCCGTTCCGGCGCAGGGGCCTGATCCCGGCAACAGAGGCTTTTCCGGAAATGAGCCACAATCTCCCGGGCATCTCCTCCATGGGAGGAAGAGGTGGCATAATCCTCACCGATGAGTGGCTGCCTGCGATCGAGCGTCTGTGTCAGCATTGTTCATTATTGCGCGAAAGAACTGCTTGAGCGCTGCCTGAATTCTTTCAGCCAGTTCCCCCCCTCGGTGCCTTATCGAATCGTCATTGCGGATAACAGCGCTGACCAGTTTTCAATCCGTGACATGGTCGAGAAGCATCCCCACAGCATTCTAAAAGAAATGCCGGGGAATATCGGGTTTTCCGCCGCCAACAACCGCGCCGTTGAGGATGCGGAAGAACGCTACCTGTTCTTTCTCAATCCAGATTCAGAAATTCGTGACTCGACCCTCGAACTGCTGATCGACCGCCTCGAGAGCAGTCCGGAAATCGGCATGGTCGGGCCGGGGATTGAAGATTCTGAAGGGAATATTCAGTTCAGCTGCCGTGCCTTTCCCGGATACTCCACCTTTCTGGGCCACCGGTATTCCCTTTTGACCCGCTGGTTCCCACTCAACCCGATTTCAGCGGATTACCTACAATCCGGCCGCAGCCACACCGAAGCCCGCTGTGTCGATTGGGTCAGTGGGGCTGCCATGCTGATGCGCCGTTCGGACTTCGAGGATCTCAAAGGGTTCGATGAATCTTTTTTTCTTTATGCTGAGGATGTGGATTTGTGTTATCGCCTCCACAAGGAAGGAAGAACCATTGTTTATGAACCAGGGGCTGTTGTGCGGCATCGGGTCGGAGGTTCCTCGAGCAGGAACCGGTACCGTGCCCTGTGGGAGCGCCACCGGAGCATGTACACCTTTTACCGGAAGCATTACAGCCTGGAAATTCCGCTCATGGATGTGACCACACTCCTCGGAATCACCCTGCGCGGCCTTTTTTTCCTTCTGCTCGAAATCTGTGGACGTGCTCCTCATCGGTGAAAAAAACAGTTTATTTTGAAATTCACCAATCTCGGTTCTCCTTGTTCCCACAGATGCAGTCTCCCATTACAATGGGTTTTTGAGTGACTCGATTTCACTCATGAGTGTTTTCATACGAGGATAGCCACCCATGGAAAGTCAGACATTCGGTCCAACCGGGCCGAATCCGGTTGCAGAGGAACAATTCCGCCGAGGTTTCGAGCTTGCAAGGCAGGGGGAAATCGATGAGGCCATCCTGGCGGTTGAAGCAGCCATCGCCGTTTCTCAGGATGACAGCCGTTACCATGACCTGCTTGGGAGCCTGTATGCCCGCAAGGGCCTGTTTGAAATGGCCCTGGCCGAGTGGAAGCGCTCCATCGAATGTGATCCCGATCATGCAGAAGTTTTTCGGCGAATCGAAACAGCCGAAAAAATGCGGGTGCAGAATCAATCCGGCGGCAACCGCTGGAATTTCCTCGGGCTTGCGCTGCTGTCTTTTTTCGTGGTGGTTTCAGTCTCTGCCGCTGTGCTCTCATACCGGTCCAAATCCGCTGATCGAACCCTGATCGAAAGCCTCCGCACCGAGGTGGCTCAGGCCCGGCAGGGCATGGTCGAACAGGCGAAATTCGATTCCATCCTGACAGAAAAAAATAACCTCGAAGCCCAGGTCAACGAATCGGCGAAGACACTTGTCGAACTGAAAAAAGAAAATGACCAGCTCAAAACCGGAACTGTCTCTCAAGGGGATCTCCAGCATGAACAGGAGCTCCGCAACCGTGTCCAGAGTGAACTGGCGGCAGCCCGGAAAACCATCGATACCATGAAAGCCCAGCTGGATGCGATCGGGAGCGCTTCGGGAATACAGAACCTCACTTCCCAGATCGCCCAGAAAAGCCAGGAGATCGACACACTCAACCGTAACTACAAGACTCTCAATGATGAGCGCAAACGGCTCGAGGATGAACTCAACAAAGCACGGGCCGATCTGGTCTCAACCCGGAACCATGCGGCGGATCTTGAAGCCGCAGCAGTCAACATGGTCACTGCGACTGAAGCCACCCGTTTGAAATCGGAAATTACAGCGCTCACCTCCCAGGTGGCCCAGTTGAAGGGATCCGGATCGGCTCCATCAGCTCCGGGAACCCCGCAGGTCGATTCGAAAGAGGTCCTTTTCCTCCTCAATGGCGCATTGGAAGCGGTCCGATTCGCCGCGGCCGGCAAACCGGATGATGCACGCGCCGCGCTGCGCAAAGTCCAGGATAAAGCACCGAAGGATGCCGCTATCGCCGATACACTCAAATCACTTGGTGCTGAGCCATCACCCCGGCCCGAGCCACCGGCCCCGACTGCGACCCCCAAACCATCTGAACCCAAGGCCGAACCCACTCCCAGGCCAGAGGCAAAACCAACTCCAAAAACATCCGAAAAGAAGAAGCCTAAACCAACCCCTGAACCCAGGAAAAAGGCCGAACCAAAACCGGAGCCTGAGCCTGAGCCTGAAAAAGCCCCTGCTCCGACTGCCCTTCCAAAGCCACCTGACACTGTGCCGGTTGCCAGTGGTGAGTCCTCTGTGGCACGGCCAGTCAAGGTCCGCCGCCTTGATTCAAGCTCATCGAAAGTGGAAGAAAAGAAACCCGCTGCCAGGCCAGCCCCGGATAACCGAAAAAAAGACCTCTACCAGCGCAAGAAACAGCTCACCGAGCAGGCGCTCGGCCTCTATCGTAAAAAACAATTTGATGGGGCGGAGCGTCTGATCAATCAGGCCTATCAGATTGACCCGGATGATCCCGCTGTGAATCAGCTTCGCAATGCCATCCGGAAGGCTCAAAAGGGATAACCTGCCCGATGGATCCCAGCCAACTTGCCCGCCTTCTCGATCAATTCAGGGAGGGGAAACTGGACCGGGACCAGGTGCTGTCCCAATTGGCACGGCTGCCGTTTGAGGATCTGGGGTTTGCGCGCCTCGATCATCACCGCGCTTTGCGCAAGGGATTTCCGGAAGTCATCTTCGCGGGTGGAAAAACCGCAGAACAGACACGGGTGATTTTTGAGAAAATCGCCATGCGCAGCGATCGTGTTCTGGCCACACATGCCTCTCCTGAAACTGCCGATGCGGTTTCTCGTTCGCTCCCGGAGGTCAGATACCATCCTCAGTCGCGCTGTCTGGCGCTGGATCGGCGCCCTGATGAGAAACGGATCGGCAATGTTCTGGTTGTCTGTGCTGGAACTTCGGACTTGCCGGTCGCAGAAGAGGCTGCTGTCACCGCCCACCTCATGGGGGCGGAGGTGCATCAGATCAATGATGCCGGGGTCGCCGGAATCCACCGCCTGCTGTCGGAAACTCAGGCCCTTCAGGAAGCCCGGGTTCTCGTGGTGGTGGCCGGCATGGAAGGAGCACTTCCCAGCGTGGTGGCTGGATTGGTGTCGGTGCCGGTTGTCGCAGTCCCGACCAGTGTCGGTTATGGGGCCAGCTTCGGTGGGGTCGCTGCCCTGCTGGCCATGCTGAACAGCTGTGCCTCCGGCATTTCTGTCGTGAACATCGACAATGGTTTCGGTGCGGGCTACCAGGCTGCCTTAATCAACCGGCTTGGCGCTCCCTAAAGCACCTGGGAGTTGTTTCCTTCGGTTCCATTCAGAACTCCAGGCAGGCGAATCACACAGCCCGGCTGCGGCTTTGATCGAGGTGCGCCGGCGCCGGGATCCTCGGCAACCTGGCTGAGCACCTGCGCCAGCCGCTCGAGAAATTCCTCCGGTGGCTCTGTTTTGAAACAGTCGGAGCCAATACAGATTGAGGTTTGTTTTCGGATTGGAAACGCAACAATTTCACCCATTTCATCAGCCCTCCATGATTCAGCTGGCCATTCTCCCTGGCCAAATCGAAGCATCTGGAGTGCATCCTGCCAGAGGCGTGTGACAAAAATGGATATCCCGCTGCGCAGGCCATGGCAGAGGGCTGAAAATTAAACTGCGGTGGGTTCAACTGAGGGGGTATTTTCCGTATTCCTGCACAGTCCGGTACAGGGCTAGCAGGTTCTCGACAGGGATTCGTGCCTGGACATTATGGGTGGGATTGAAGACAAAGCCTCCACCAGCCCCGAATATCCGGATGCGGTGGCGGACTTCCGCGGCAACTTCCTCAGCGGTGCCGAAGGGAAGGGTGTGCTGGGTATCCACTCCTCCGCCCCAGAAAACCAGGCGATTCCCATACTGCTGCCTGAGTTCTTCCGGATCCATGCAGGCCGCCGAACACTGGACCGGATTCAGGATATCGAAGCCAGCCTCGATAAAGTCCTCCAGAAACACACGCACCGATCCGCAGGAATGGATAAAGGATTTCCATGAGGTATTCGTGTGGATCCAGTCATTCACTTTCTTATGGAAAGGTTTGAAAAGATCCCGGTAGGCCTTCAGTGAAATAAATGGCCCCTGCTGTGTGCCGAAATCGGTGCCGGTGACAAAAACAGCTGTGATCTTCGATCCGATGGCCTGATTGATGCGGGTCCAGTTCCGCAGGGCGATTTCACACTGGCGCTCGAAAATCTCGTATATGAAATCCCTGCGTGAAGCGGTACTGATATACCATTCGGTTACATCCCGAATTCCTCGCGGGTGCTTCAGGGAGGGCGCAGGGACATGCGCAATATCTCCGAAAGCGGTTCCTCCCAGGCCGGCCAGAATCGCCCTGCCGGTTGCATAGAGATGGTCCGCCTGGCGTATAAAATGTTCGAGACCTTCATCGGACAGATCTCTGAATTCCTCGAGGTTGTCCTCGACTCGAAGCTGGTCTTCGATGATCGGTTCCTGGCGGATCAGGGTATCGAAATAATATCCATCTTTGGGCATTTTCCCGCTGGGCGGAGCCGAAAGATCCCCCTCGGGGTACATCAGGATGTCACCGTTTTCATCTGGTTCCGTATTGAAACATCCCGGAACCAGGACTGGTGTGCCATCGAACAATTCCCAGGGTTTCCAGTTCTCATTACGGAACCCGAACATGGTGCGCAAACCCCTCAATCCGACCACATCCACCCCGATTGCATCCATCAGATCAGACGCAATTTCACCCAGCATCTGGTATGGCTCGACAACCTTCACTGGAGTGCCGGGAGGATCGAGCTGGAGGGCCTGGCGCAGCTTGTACACGGAACTGACATGCATTCCGGTCACAGAACAGCCCCCCAGGTCAAGCGGGAGGCGGTCTGCCTCCTGATGATTGAGTGCTGCTTCGATTCTCTGGCGCGATGTCATCATGGTGGCGTGGGTTCGATCCTTCAGGTTTTCTCTCGGGGATGGATTACATTTACCAGAATTTGCCGGTATCGGTTAGAAGGCAGCTTGGGACTCTGTGTCCGGCTCCACTTGATTCAGCCTGCCAGACCGGGAAAAGCGGGATTCCGTCCAACTGGACAGAATAAAAGATCCTCTCTTAACATGCAGGTCAATGCTTTGACCCCTTCGATGAAAGGATAAGTGGCCGCCGCATGTCTTTCGGACTCATTGTGGATTCGTGTTTCAGAGACCATGCCACCGGACGCCACCCGGAGCGTCCGGAACGGTTGGATTCCATCGATTCCGCTTTCAAAGAGCATAAGATTCTGGA
Organism: Candidatus Hinthialibacteria bacterium OLB16; assembly: GCA_001567115.1. GTDB lineage: Bacteria > Hinthialibacterota > Hinthialibacteria > OLB16 > OLB16 > OLB16. The sequence continues at coordinate 7,439 of LMZT01000121.1, forward strand.
ATCCTGCCATTGCCTTTCCTTTGAGCCGGCTGAAGAAGAGTTTCTTGAGAAGGTCCATCGCAAGGAGATGATCGAAAGGGCCTTTGCCACTTCCGCCAAGGGTGGGGGATTCCTCGACCCGGACACGATCCTGTCGGGCTATTCGGCACGGGTCGCCACCCAGGCCGCCGGCGCCTCGATCGCACTGGCTCGGGCTGCTGTCCAGGGTGAGTTTCGCAAAGGATTCGCAGTGGTTCGCCCCCCGGGGCATCATGCCACCCATCAGCGTTCGATGGGGTTCTGCATTTTCAACAACATTGCGCTTGCCGCTGAGGCCATGCTCGAACTTGACTCCATCCGCAAGGTGGCCATTGTCGATTTCGATGTCCACCATGGAAATGGGACCCAGGATATCTTTTATGAGCGTGGCGATGTTTTTTTCCTCTCCCTGCATGAGTATCCCCATTATCCCGGGACTGGGCAGGCCGAGGAAACTGGCGCTGGAGAAGGGCAGGGCACCACCTTGAATGTCCCTCTGCCTCCCGGCATCGACCAGGAGACCTGGTTTGAAGCTTTCCACAAAGGGCTTGAAGCCATCTCGCAGTACAATCCGGATGCAATCCTGGTTTCGGCCGGTTTCGACAGCCACCGTCGCGATCCATTGGGTGATTTTCCTCTCGATGAGAAAGCCTATGCCAGGATCGGTGGATTGCTGGCGGACCTGGCAGGAGAACATCCGCTGATCAGCATCCTCGAGGGAGGATACAATGTGGATGTGCTGGGAAGCTCTGTGGTCGCCTATATCGATGGCCTTCGCGGCCGGTGAGGTGGCCGAAGGATGCGGGTCACATCCCAGTGAATTCTTGGAATTATCCGGGTTTCTGCTGAGGTCAAGAGGGCAGAATGCTGGACAACCTCACAATCCTGCTTATATACTGAAGAATAAGACTACATCGCTTATCTATTCCCGGCAGGTGATAAATATTCATGGTTTTTTCTGTCCTTCCGAAAAAAGCAGGCTTTACACTCATCGAGCTGTTGATCGTCATCGCAATCATCCTCATCCTGATTTCCATTGCGCTCCCCAATTTCCTCGAAGCCCAGATGCGCGCCAAGGTGGTAAGAGAAAGCTCCGACATGCGCAGCCTGGCCACAGCCATCGAGTCTCTGAGGACCGAACGAAATGCACTGCTTGTGGATTTCTGGGATGATGACAACACGACCATCACTCAGGCGCGTTTCCGTGGCAGCAGCCAGTACCCCAGCCCGGCTTTTTCAGCCTGCTGCCGCTGGCATCGTGGAGATTTCCGCGGAGGGACCACCGGCCTGTTCACCCCGCTGACCACTCCGGTCAGGTATATGACCTCAGTTCCACCCGATCCGTTCTTCATGGAGGGGGATAAAGCCTTGATCTCCCAGGATGTTCTCAAACCGGTGTCTTACATGTATATCGACCGGGAATCTGCAGATATGAAAATGTCCAAGACCGACTTTCTCGGGGCTTTCGGCTGCTGGCGGCCGGATGGATCGGACTGCCCGCCCGGTACCCGCATGGTGGCTCCACTCCGCCAGGATGCCTATGTCCTGATCGGCTATGGCCCTGATGCACTGAGGGAAACTCCCTATCACACCCCATACAGTCCAACCAATGGAACCAGCAGCTATGGCGATGTCCTTTATCGCTCAGACCAGCAGTTCACTCCAAGATAACAAGGGTATTCATCCTGCAGGGGATATTGATTCTACCCCGAAAATGCCGGGCTATTCGGTTGATTCATTGATCTCGAACAGGTCCGCTGCGTTCATTCCATAAATCTTCCTGGCCTGCTCATCGACTGGAAGGCTGTCCTTTTTCCACTGGTCCAGAAGGTGCCGGGTCGTGTCCTTGATGCGGTACTGGATCCGGGCTTTCCGTTTCTCATCCCGCATGGTGACCTCCACAGCATCCCCATCCTTGCGTTCGATATTGGCTTTTCCAAGGGTGGCTCCAGTGGACAGCTGGATGCCATCCAGCAGGCATGAGCCTGGCGGAGCCGCATCGCAGACGGCCTCGACTTTGATTCCGAAACAACGCGGAAAACCATGATTCAAAACTGCATCTTCTCCCATCCGCACACCCAGGATCACCGAAGGCCCCAGATGTCCATGAAAGCGTTCGATGTCATCCAGAGAGAGCGGGCGGTAAGGCTTCTGTGCAGCAGCGGGGGCCTCGTGTGCTCCTGCCGGGGGTATTGAGGCGATGACTGCCGGCAGCAGGGCCATCAGGCAGAGTCTTTTGATCAGATTCAGCTTCATTTCCGTTCCTTCCTTTCTGTCAGGGTGAGTAATGTCCCGAAGCCAGGCGTGCTATCAATCCCAGGCTGTGGGTGCCATTGGTTGGCGAATACCAGCGATGTGTGGCGGATGGATCGCGGGTGTGTTCGCTCAATTTGAGCGGATCATGATCCAGGCCGACACTCCAGACCCCATATTTTACCGGGCACTGGGATTCAGGGTGTTCTTTGGAGGATTCATGATAAAAAACATACTTCCGGTTATCGACTGGAAATTCTGTCGGCAGCCACATCCCTTCCACAGTGGGGAGATCATTGAACAGCCCGGGGCCGATTCCACGGTACTTGACCACCTGAGCACCCTCCGTATTGGTTGCGCCTTTAAAATGAAAATGATCGATCGGACGGCGTGCAAGATAGGGTGTTGGCGTGGTTAACTCCATTGGAAGTTCATAATAACGCGCTATTAATTCAGGCACGACAGCGAAGCAGTAATAGCGCGATGGAGGCAGCGCGCTGTGGTCCAGCCGGTAACTTTCGATCGCTGTGGCCGATGCAACCAGCGAAGCCTTCTGGGAAACCACCAGGCTGCGCATCCGCGCCCCGATGAAATTTGGCAGGGCGATCCCGATCAGGATCAGAATGATCCCGATGACCACCAGCAGCTCGATGAGGGTAAAGCCGCGGTTTTTCAATAGAGGCTCCAGTTCTCCACAGTGCTTGAGGTTTCTATAAAGTCGTTGATGCTGCGCGGCCAGATTTCATAGCCGCCGGTATAGGGCACGCTGGTGTCTTCCTGATTGAAAATGCCAACCAGGTCGATCACTCCCGCCGGCGCAGGCTGGGTTCCAAGGCCGGTCTGGCCTCGAAGCACAACCGAAATTGTGGCGCCATTGACATCAGCCACCGCCACTCTCCCACCCTGCTCCCAGGTGCCACTCGAAAGGTGCACATCCCTTAATCGGACCAGACGGCCCTGGTAAAATTCTCCACCCGTTGCCCGGCTGGGATCGAAAGCCTGAGCCTGCTGCAAATCGGCAATATCATAAGGGACTGGTTCTCCCGGGTGGCCGAGGTTTTCGATGGTAAAAGTAAAAACTGGATTGTGGCGTTCCATGATATTCGTTTTTCCACCGAAATGCCCGGTCAGCCCAGTGACTCGCAACAGATCACCGGCGACAATCTGCGCGACCGATGCGGGGTAGTTGGGTAACCCGGAGCCATACCAGGCCCCCGAATAGACCTGAATCCCCCCCGTGTTATCCTGTACAAACAGCACGATGCTGTTATCGCCAATACTGTTCAACCCAGTCGGGCTGTTGAGAGCGATCGCTTCAACCTGATACCTGTCAAGTGTATTTAAGCCGGGGAAAACGGGATTTCCTGTAGGCGAAACAACATTCATGGCTGCGCAGGTTGTGGGTATCTGAGCATAACAGTGGATGGAGGTGATAGCGGCCATCAGCAGTACAAAAATTCGTAACACAGCGGTTCTCCTTACATTCCGATTGTGCTCATACGAATATACAATTTATATGAGTTTGTCAATTGGGGGCAGTGTTCTGGCGGCTTCTATGCACCACACAGAAGAGGTTTTCTCTGTAGGATTGTCGAGCGGACGGTACGATTCACTTGACAGTGGTTGGCCTTGCCACTAGCTTTTCAAAATGGAGTGGATGATCCTCCACAGCTGGGATGTTGCTAAAACCTTATTCTTCCAAAAAGAACTCTTAAAATATGGCCCTTGAAATCAACGACCTTTTACGCATGGTAGTCGAACGAGATGCTTCCGACCTGCACATTTCGGTGGGAAGACCCCCGACAATCCGAGTGGATGGCCGCCTGGAAAATCTTTCCAGTGAACCCCTCACACCTGAGGACAGTGTCGGCTTGATGGAGGCAATTACCCCGGACCGGTACCGTGAGGAAATTCAGCAGATCGGATCCTGCGACTTCGGTTACGCATTTGGAAATCTTGCCAGGTTCCGAGTGTCGGTTCTCCGGACACGCGGAACGATCGGCATTGTGATGCGCCTGATTCCTTTCCGGATCCTCACTTTCGACCAGCTGGGCCTGCCGGTGGGCGCTGTCAAAGAGCTGATGGAAAAGCCGAGAGGGCTGATCCTGGTGGTAGGGCCGACTGGAAGCGGAAAGACCACCACACTGGCCTCGATGATCGACTATGTCAATGTGAATATGGATCATCACATCATCACCATTGAGGATCCGATTGAATATTACCATCCGCACAAACGTGCCATCGTCACACACCGCGAGCTGAACATCGACACACCCTCCTTTGCCCATGCGCTCAGGCAGGCTCTGCGCCAGGATCCGGATGTGATTCTGGTCGGTGAAATGCGCGATCTGGAAACAATGGAAGCGGCCATTACCGCCTCTGAAACCGGCCACCTGGTATTCGCCACCCTTCATACCAACAGCGCCTCTCAGACCATCAACCGGATTGTGGATGCATTCCCGGTGACCCAGCAGGAGCAGGTTCGGATGCAGTTGTCGGTGACACTGGCTGCTGTGATCTCACAGCAGCTGCTCCCCCATGCCAGCGGCAAGGGGCGTGTGGCAGCCTATGAAATCATGATCATGACACCGGCTATCGCCAACCTGATCCGTGAACGCAAAACCAACCGTGTTCTCAGCTCGATCCAGACAGGCACCAAGCTCGGAATGATCAGCATGGACCAGTACCTGCTGAATCTCTACAACCAGAAAAAGATCACCGGCGAGGTGGCTTTGTCACGAGCCGCAAATCCCGAAGAACTGCGTCAGCGCCTGCTCGATTAAACCCCGACCGAGAAGAGAACCATGGCCAAACAGGAACAGAAGAAAGAAGTTGACTCGAAGCTCAGCCTGGATTCATTGCTTGAATCGGCGGGTTTGATCGGAGCCGAAGGCAGCGACTCCCCGCTTCAGGCTGAGATGGGAGCGCGGGTCAAGAGCAAAGGCCATCGCGAAGGCGGGATGGTTGTGGATGAATCGGAGGCAGCTCAGACCCTGGCTTCCGGCATGGCCCAGGCAGTCGGCTTCTCTTCGGAAGAAGAGGGCCTGGCGGATATGGCCCACCGCCTCAACATGGAATTCATCCGGATGAGGGATTATGAAATCGACCCGAATCTGGTGGCGACATTCCCGGCTCATGCCGCTCAGTTTTATGGTGTCTTCCCGATAAAGTGGGAGGATGGCGCGCTGGTTGTGGCGATGAGCAACCCCAGCGATTTCCGGATTGTCGATGATATCGAGCTGATGGTCGGGCACCCGGTCAAGGGTGCGGTGGCACGCCCCAGTGATGTCATCGACCTCATCGATGAGTACTATGGCAAAGTCGATACAAGCATTGAAAGAATTCTCGAAAGCATCACCCAGGAGGACATCAACTTCGAGGTCCGCGAGGATGACATCGGGAATCTCGAACGCCTCGCCAAAGATCCTCCGATCATCCGCCTGGTCAACCTGATCCTGCTTCAGGCAGTCAAGGACCGCGCCTCAGACCTTCACATGGAGCCTTATCAGAACTCATTCCGTGTCCGTTACCGTGTGGATGGCGCCCTGCATGAGACCAAACCCCCGCCGAGGCAGCTGTGGCACGCCATGGTCTCGCGCATCAAGGTCATGTCCAATATGGATATTTCGGAGTACCGCCTTCCGCAGGATGGGCGCATCCGTCTGAACATCGCCAACCGCGAGGTCGACATGCGTGTATCCTCGCTTCCGACCATCGGGGGAGAAAGCATCGTGATGCGCATCCTCGACCGCCAGAATGCGGTGATGGGGCTTGAGCAATCCGGCCTCACGCCCGAGAACCTGATGCTTATCGAGAAGATCATCAAGCGGCCGAATGGAATCCTCCTGGTGACCGGGCCAACCGGTTCCGGAAAAACCACCACTCTGTATGGCGCATTGATGAAGATTTACAACCCGGAACTGAAAGTCATTACAGTTGAGAATCCGGTCGAATATGAGTTCAAAGGAATTGTTCAGGTCAACATCAACCCGGATGTCGGGCTGACCTTCGCCTCCTGTCTCCGCTCGATTCTCCGCCAGGACCCGGATGTCATCATGGTCGGTGAAATTCGAGATGTCGAAACCGCCCAGATCGCCATCGAGGCCTCGCTTACCGGCCACCTGGTGCTGTCGACCCTGCATACCAATGATGCCCCCTCCGCTGTCACCCGTTTGACCGATATGGGAGTCGAGCCATTCCTGATCACATCCTCCATCGAAGCGGTGGTCGCCCAGCGGCTGGTTCGAACTATCTGCAAACGCTGCAAGCAGCAGTACAAGCCGACGGATGAAGAGTTTTACGACCTGGGACTGAATCCGGAAGAAGTCAAAGGTGTCACCTTCTATAAAGGTGCCGGGTGTGAGGATTGCGGCTATTCCGGCTACAAAGGCCGGTTAGCGATCTTCGAAGTATTCGTCATGTCGAATGTCATCCGTGACCTGGTTCTGGCCCGTGCCCCAAGCTCTGTCATCTTCCAGCAGGCGCGTGAGGAAGGCATGCTGACCCTGCGTGAGGATGGATGGAAGAAGATCGTGATGGGATTGACGACCATCGAAGAGGTCCTTCGCGAAACCCTGGAATGATCGCCGCGGGGATGCTCGAGGCGGCCAGGTGCTGTTCACGCTTATTGCTTGCCGGGGGCATTCTTGTAACCCTCCTGCTGATTGATTCCCTCTCGGTTCAGGGATTTCGGGAGCCGAAAATGACAGCCATTCTCTTTTATGGGGGAATGGCTTTTCTGTTTCTGGGGGTCTTCGCGCTGGCATGGCTCCTCGATCGCCCCATCCGCTTTCCTTTTCCAACGCCCCTTCTGGCGTTGCTTCCACTGGTCCTTGTTTTCTGCTGGCAGATGGATTTCTTCAATTATTCGGTGGAATCCAGCCCCTATCACGAGCTGAAATCAGCCTACCGCCTTTATATCCTCAGCCCCGCGCTGGCCTGGATTGCGGTTTTCACACTGTCATCACGGGTCTTCGGCTCTCCGAAAAGCAGCCGTTATCTCGGATGGATGATCCTGGTGGCCATGGCTCTCGAAGTCGGGGTGGTCCTGCTCGAGATTATTCAGAACCAGACCGGGCTGAGGGTGAGCCTGCTCAATCTGGCAGGCGAAATCGACCTGATGGGCCAGGAGATAAAAGAACGCATTTATGGCACCATCGGCAACCCCAATTTCGTGGCCGGTTATCTCGCAATCGGTCTTTTTCCAGTTCTCGGATGGAGCCTGGGGTGCAACCGGCTCCGTGGCCAGATTTGCGGGGGATGGGTCACTTCCATCAGCCTGCTGGCGATCATTGCAACCCGTTCAAAGGGAGGGATTCTGGCCCTGGTGGTGGGAGGTGTCCATTATGGGTTCCTTTGCCATCGAAGAAAAGTTCATCGCCGGGATGGGGATCGCCAGGCTATCCGCTCATTTCCGAAAGGACCCATCCTGATCCTTGTGATCGCGCTGGTATTGTTTGGCTGGGTTCTTGCCGACCGGGGATCATCACCCTCTGAGGGAACCTATCTGGGGCATTGGCTGGAAACGCTGACACTCCGCGGAGACTCGATCGCGGTTCGTGCACTGCTGGCGGATTCGGGATTCCGGATGTGGAAAGAAAGCCCGTGGGTGGGAATCGGGGCGGGTGAGTTCAAAGTTGAATTCCTGTCGACCCTCCAGAAGATGCTCCAGGGGCAGGATGCAGAGCGGTATGCCGGACGGGTGGCGCGCCTGCATTCCCTGCGTGCCAACCACCTGCATAATGAATATCTTCAGATACTGGTCGAATGGGGCGCACTCGGGCTGGCGCTGGTCATGCTGTTTCTGGCCTGGAACCAGGTGCTGGCCCTGGAATATCTGCGGAGTGCCCGGCGAGGGCGTGATTTTCACATGCGGCTGGGCTTGCTCTCGGGATTCTGGGCAGCCCTCGGGGGCAGCCTTTTCGATCTCCCCTTTCATCGGCCATCCCAGGCCTTTCTGCTTGCGGTGCTTCTGGGTGCGGTAATTGCTCCCGCAAACTTCCGGCTCGGCCTGCCAGGCAGCCGCACTCTCTCAAGAAAACTGCTGGTGATTCCCATCGTGGGAGCATCCCTGCTTCTGGGAGGGTATCTGCTGCTTGAATGTGGCAGGCGGTATGTGTGCCAGCGTGAAGGATTTCTGGCCCAGGCCATCATCAGCGGGAAAATTCCCGGTGGGGATGCCAGCAAAGCAGCCTCCATGATCAAGCAGATCATCCATCGTCTCCCCGGAGAAGGAGATTACTACCAATACCTGGCCCATACTCTCCTTCATGTGGAAAAAAACCCGAATGGTGCGATCGACTTCATCCGCCGCGCACGCCAGATCAGCGACCAGCCGGAACTGTATCTGCTGGAAGCGCGTGCCCAGATCGAGAAAGGAAACTATACAGCAGCCGAACCTTTGCTGGCTTTCATGGAGACACTCGACCGGGACCGCCCGGGACTGCATTATCTGATCGGCAGATACCGCCAGGCTCGCGGAGATCTGGAGAAAGCACGATCCGCCTATCTTGCAGAAATCCACTGGGCTGAAAGCCGCAATGCAGCCATGACACCGGATCTTTCAGATTCATACCTGCGTCTGGCGAGCATCCTCGAGGACCTTGGCGATTTCCCCAAAGCAGTTATCTTCTATGAGAAATTCCTGGAAAAGATGCAGGGGCAGATTCCCAGTTACCCGCTGGCCCAGCTGCATCTTGGAAGGATTCTGCGCGATCACCTGTATGAATACCGGCTTGCAGAAAAATACTTCCTCGAAGCCCAGGCCATCTTCCAGAAGCAGGGGAATATGGCAGAGGTCGGGCGGGTTCACCGCGAACTCGACCTGATCCGAAAAAGGCGGTAAGACTTACCTCAGATCCTGATGGTACTCCTGCAGGGACCGAACCTCATGATCCCCCTGCCGGATGGCGGCGATGCCGCGCACTGTCGCCACGGCCGCGGCCGAGGTGGTGATGTAGGGAATGCGGTGCTTGACTGCGGCCTGGCGGATGTAGGAGTCATTCTGGGTCGATAATTTCCCTTCGGGTGTATTGATCACCAGCTGAACCTCTCCATTTTTCATCGTATCGACCAGGTCCGGGCGCTGCTCGAAGATTTTATTCACCATCTCCGAAGGAATCCCCTGCTGTTTCAGAAATTCATGGGTTCCACGTGTGGCCTTGATTTTGAATCCAAGCGAGACCAGCTGGTTGGCCACCTCAATCATCTTTGGTTTTTCCTGGTCGCTGACTGTGATCAGCACAGTCCCTTCGGTGGGAAGCTTCTGCTGGGCAGCCTGTTCGGCTTTGTAAAAGGCCATCCCAAAAGAATCCGCCATGCCGAGAACTTCCCCGGTCGAACGCATCTCGGGGCCAAGGACCGGATCGACTTCCGGAAACATGTAAAATGGGAACACCGCCTCTTTCACTCCATAATGCGGCAAGGGGCGGTTCTTGAGGTTGAATTCGGAGAGTTTCTTCCCAAGCATGATCTGTGTCGCAATGCGTGCCATTGAGATATTGCAGACCTTCGAGACCAGCGGCACTGTCCGTGAGGCGCGTGGATTGGCTTCGAGTATATGTACCACATCCTTGCAGATGGCATACTGGATATTCATCAGGCCGACAACTTTCAGCTCGATGGCGATTCTCCGGGTGTATTCGCAGATTGTTTCGATATGGCAGGGAGGAATGCTGATCGGAGGGATGCTGCAGGCGGAGTCCCCCGAATGAACACCGGCCAGCTCGATATGCTCCATCACAGTGGGGACAAAGGCATCCTCGCCATCCGCGATGGCATCCGCTTCGCATTCGATGGCATCCTCGAGGAACTTGTCGATGAGGATCGGCCGTTCCGGAGTCACAACCACCGCATTGGCGACATACTCACGCAGCATGGATTCATCATAAACCACTTCCATGCCACGCCCGCCCAGCACATAAGAGGGGCGGACCATCAGGGGGTAGCCGATGCTTCCGGCGACCTCCAGGGCTTCTTCGATCGATGCAGCCATGCCGCTGGGGGCCTGAGGGATCCCGAGTTTCTGGATCACCTGGCGGAAGCGGTCACGGTCTTCGGCCAGATCGATGGTGTCAACCGATGTCCCCAGGATCCGCACCCCTGCAGCTTCAAGGTCGCGTGCGATATTGAGGGGCGTCTGGCCGCCGAACTGGACAATCATCCCTTCAGGTTTTTCTTTCTGGTAGATGCTGAGGACATCCTCAACAGTCAGAGGTTCGAAATAAAGTTTGTTGGATGTGTCGTAATCCGTGGAGACAGTTTCGGGATTGCAGTTGACCATGATCGACTCGATGCCTTCGTCGCGAAGGGCAAAGGCTGCATGAACACAGCAGTAATCGAATTCGATCCCCTGCCCGATGCGGTTCGGGCCGCCTCCCAGCACCATGACCTTGCGATTCGGGCTGACCGGCACACTGTCGGGAGCATTGTAAGTTGAAAAATAATAGGCTGCGTTTTCCACCCCGCTGACAGGCACTGCTTCCCAGGCTTCCTCCAGCCCCGATCCGGAACGGCGTGAGCGGAGGGAAGGCTCTGGAACCTTGAGGAGTCCCGCCAGGTAACGGTCCGAGAAGCCATCCCGTTTGCACTGGGCAAGCATGTCTTCCGGGATGTCTTTGCCCCTGTATGTGAGAACTTTCTCCTCAAGCTCGACCAGCTCCTTCATCTGCTCGAGGAACCAGGCCTTGATATGGGTCAGGCGGTGCAGATCCTCGATGGTTGCCCCTTTGCGCAGCGCCTCATAGAGAATGAATTGGCGTTCGCTGGTTGGAACCGCCAGCATGTGCATGAGTTCCTGGAGAGACTTTTTGTTGAAATCCTTTGCGAACCCCAGCCCATACCGCCCATTTTCCAGTGAGCGGATGGCCTTGTGAAAAGCCTCTTTGTAGTTCTTCCCGATGCTCATGACCTCACCGACTGCCCGCATCTGGGTTCCCAGCTTGTCTTCAACCCCTTTGAACTTTTCGAAAGCCCAGCGGCAGAACTTGACCACCACGTAATCTCCCGAGGGTGAATACTTGTCGAGTGTTCCATCCCGCCAGTAAGGGATTTCATCCAGCGTCAGGCCACCAGCAAGCAGTGAAGAAACCAGCGCGATCGGGAAGCCGGTGGCTTTGGATGCCAGCGCCGAAGAGCGTGAGGTGCGCGGGTTGATCTCGATCACCACCACACGGTCGGTCACCGGATCATGGGCAAACTGGACATTGGTTCCACCGATGACCTGGATGGCTTCGACAATCGCATACGAGTATTTCTGCAGGCGCTGCTGCAGCTCCGGCGAAATTGTGAGCATCGGCGCCACACAGTAGGAATCACCGGTATGGATTCCCATCGCATCGACATTCTCGATAAAACAGACTGTGATCATCTGGTTCTTTGAATCCCGAACGACTTCGAGTTCCAGCTCTTCCCAGCCCAGCACAGACTCTTCCACCAGGATCTGGCCCACCAGGCTGGATGAAAGGCCGCGCGCAGCGATGGTCCGCAGTTCCTCGAGGTTATAAACCAGCCCTCCGCCGGTGCCGCCCATCGTGTATGCGGGCCGGATCACCACCGGATATCCCAGCCCTTCGGCGATCTTCTCGGCCTCTTCAATGGTGGTGGCGATTTCGCTCCTGGGCATTTCGATTCCCAGGCGGGTCATGGTGTCTTTGAAAGCCTGGCGATCCTCGCCCCGTTCGATGGCATCCACCTGAACTCCAATTACCTTGACCTCATAACGGTCCAGGACACCGGCGCGATACAGTTCGGAAGCCAGATTCAGGGCACTCTGCCCCCCCAGGTTCGGAAGCAGCGCATCCGGGCGCTCTTTGGCGATAATCCTCGTGATCGTTTCGACAGTGAGTGGTTCGATATAGGTGAAATCCGCCATCTCCGGGTCAGTCATGATGGTGGCTGGATTCGAGTTGACAAGCACAATTTCATACCCCAGTTTCCGCAAAGCTTTGCAGGCCTGGGTTCCGGAATAATCAAATTCACAGGCCTGGCCGATTACAATCGGACCAGACCCGATAATCATCACTTTGCGGATATCAGTACGGCGCGGCATAAAGGCAAATCCCCTTTCGGTAAAAACGGCATTCTAGTCTAATTATGAGTTTTGACAATAAACTCCACATCACCTCAACCCGGCTCCAGAACGTGAATTATCCGCAACAATCTGCAATTTTCTGCTGATTGGTCCTTTACACAGCCTGCCGGGATGGGCTATCCTTCTCAATGGGGAAGGACAGGATGATTGGGGAAATCCTGGGATTGAGGGGGGAAATTCATGAGCCACCAGCCGCGTACAGCTGTCCAGTACATTCTCATTTTTCTCTGTGTACTTCTGGCGTTTGATCTGGGAATCCGCCTGTTCTCGGGAAGCCCGGTGGAAGCGACACGAATTTCAGGCCGTGAAACCGATGCCGCCTTTACCTCGCTGTCCTCTGCCAACATGAATCTGTCCCAGTCGAACTTGCGTCTGGCTGCGAGCATCGATCGCTTGAGCACCGAACTGCATTCGCTGGATCTGGATAAATGGGCGAAATCGGAAGAGGCTGTTGCCAAGGCCCAGGAAGGCCTTGCGAAATCATCTGAACTGCTTGCCAGCGCGTTAACTCGCGCATGTGATGTTTTGAAAGCCATGGGTGGAAATGCTCCGCAGGCCGGGGCAGCGGGTGAAAATGAGGAATCCCCGAAGGAGCCGGAACAGCAGTAATATTTTTCTGCCAGATTTCAGCCCCGGAAGGAAGACCTCCATATTCACAAAGAGGGGTAGGTTGTGTGCCATGGTTTTCAGGTCACGGTTTTGGTTTCTTTTCTGTCTGGTGACAACATTTTCTGTTGTTGAGGCTTCAGCCGGATTAACGGATTGGTTTCAGGCCATCTGGCCGAAGCAGCCCGGCCCGGAGGATCCGCATCTCTATCCGGAGGGATCCCTGCTTTATGACTTATGGACCTGCAAAGGTGAGACCGAGATCGGGTGGATTGGAGTCACCCGTCAATTCACCGATCACGATCCCTATGTGGTGGTGGTCATCCGCAGCGAGTTCCCCGAGCAGTCACGCCTGAATCTGAATATCGGGATGGAACTGCATGCCCCCCGCCACAAGATGATCATTGCCGCTGACAGAGTGTCTCTCGAGCGGGAACAGGATGTGGCTTTCTTCTATCACCCCGAGGATATGGGGCGTCTTGGCGGATATGGAGAATACAAAGCGGTTCTGCTGCTGGATGGGCTGCCCCGTGATGTCATTTCCTTTCGTCTGGACCGCGAAGAAGACCTGATGAAGAAAAAAGAGGAAGAGCGGATGCGCAAAGAGGCTCTCTCTGCATTCCGCGAAGGAAGGATGGCTTCTGGAGCGAATGGATCCAATGGTGGAAGCCTGGAAGCCAAAAGCCTTCTGGGTGACCCGGATTCCGGACCGGATGTTGTCAAACAGGGGTCCGGTGAAATGCTCGGAAAAGCGCAAGGAACCCCCGAGATCGTGGTTCGCGATCCAGAAGACTGGTACCGGACCCGCTACGAAAATGAGGAAGGCAAAATCATTCTCTTTCCCAAGAAAGCCCGACGTACCTGGCAGGAGAATGTCACCAGCGATCTGCGCCACCGCATCCGTTACTACTCCTTCCTCTGATCGGTTTCCATGAGCCAGGGTATGGCTCGGAAAACCGGCCCTGCGGCGCAGGGGATCTTTATTGAGTGTGCGGGCGATCGGTAAGATAGGATCGCTCCCATGCTCCGATTCATCGAGAAATTCACCGGACTTCTGACCGGCCCATTGCCCGCGGGCTGGCCGGGAGTCCGGATTTGGATTTCCGTTTTTCATGGGCTGGGCTGTATGCTTCTGGCGGCCTTTGCCTCTCCCGGGATTGCCGCCATCGAATGGATGATGGCGTTTCATCCGGCCGATTATCCCGGATTGAAAGGGATTTATCGTTTCCTCGCGGAGCTTCAAACCGGCATTCCACCCATCCAGGCAGTCCTCGAGCTGATTGCTTATGACCTGACCGGCAGCCTCGCACCGGTGGCCAGCTGGCTGTATCGGGCTGGATTGGCTGGGGTGCACCTGTTATCCCTGCATTGGGTTTGTCGTGGAAAATTCCGCTTCGTGCTCTGTTCCGGAGCATCCCTGGTTTTCCTCTGGGCCTCCATTCTGATCCATCGCCAGATGCCGGTGAGCTATGATGTCTTTTTCCCACTGCTGGTGCTGTCGTATCTGACCCTTGCCCCGGCCAGAGAGGATGGCCGGTGTGGGGGATTGCAGTGGAGCACTCCGCGCCTCCTGTCGGCTGGCCTCTGCCTGGCTGTTCTGGAATTGACCCGGCCATTCGTCATGATCCTTCTCCCGCTGCTGCTTGCCGGCCCATTACTGGCTTTCCGGGCCGCCCGGGATTGGAGGAAGGCGGCGGTTTTTCTTCTGCCTCTGGTGATTCTGTCCGGGGGATGGCATGTAAAAATGCTGGTCTGCCATGGCCAGTGGGTCTGGACCAACCAGTCGGGATTCAACCTGCTGCGTGCCTGGGAATCATTTGGAGTCGATGCTCCCCCATTTGTCGATGAAGAGGGAAATCCCGCCAATCCGAATTTACCGAGGCTGATGAATACCGGCCATCACACCCAAATGAACCGGGAAGTCCAGCAGGCGGTTTTCCGTGCCATTCTTTCCCGGCCGGGTGAAGCACTGGGCCATGCTTTTAATCGTTTGAAAATTTTTCTGCGGCCGCGCACCAGCATTTATCATCTCACACCAGTGGAGGGGTTCGGGATTCAGGTTTACCGGGTGTGTGTCTGGTTCAGTGTGGCCTGGATGGCGATCCAGGTTCTCAGGCTGGTTTTTTCCTGCGGGGCTGGGAATCTGTGCGCCTGCTTGGCTTGAGGGAGAACCAGCTGGCGCTGTTTTCCCTGTTATCCCTTCTCATTCTGGCTCTGGGTGAGGCGGGCGAGGAAGCCAGGCTGATGGTCTCGCTGCTTCCTTTGCTGGGGAGTTTCCCTGTTTTCCAATCCATTCAGGACAGGATCCCGCCGTGTGGCAAGCAGGCGCCTCCAGGGGATGGAGGCCATGTCGATTGACGCTTTCCTCGGGAAAGTTCATCCTGAATAAGTTGTCAGAGCGGAAATCATTGAATCGGTTACTCTTTTTCAGGGCATCATGATCGTTGCAATCGATGGGCCGGTGGGTGTTGGAAAAAGCACAGTTGCGGATGCCGTGGCGCGGCGCCTGGGCCTTCTGCATATCGATACCGGCGCAATGTACCGCGCGCTTGCCTGGAAATGCCTCGAAGAGGATCTGGATCCGGGTGATGAAAAAGCTCTGTCAGAGCTGGCCCGCAGGACACAGATTCACCTCGAGCCTTCCCCTGGAGGGCCGCGGGTCTTCTGCGATGGGCTTGAAGTCACAGGCCTGATCCGGACTCCCGAAATCAATGCGCTTGTTTCGAAAGTGTCTGCCTGGCCCGGACTGCGGCAGGTGGTTGTGGAATATCAGAGGCTTCTGGGGCGGCACGGGGAGTGTCATCATGGAAGGCCGTGATATCGGCACTGTGGTATTCCCTCAGGCAGATGTCAAACTGTACCTCAATGCGGATCTCGAAACCCGGGTCGCGAGGCGTGCCGCGGAGGATGAATCCCGCGGGCTTCCCTGGTCGAAAGATGAAATCCGGCAATCCATCCTGGAACGGGATGAAGCGGACTCTCACCGGGAGGCCAGCCCTCTGCGAATCGCCGAAGATGCAATCGAACTGGATACCTCGAACCTGCCTTTTAATGAGGTGGTCGACAAGGTCGTGAAGGTCATCCGCAGCCGGATCTGCGAGCGGAAAGATTCCCCGGCTTGACCGGGGATCCAGTGGGCAGTGGGTCATTCCCACCCCCCCTGCCGTCATTCCCAACACACAATCCGTCATTCCCGCGAAAGCGGGAATCCAGAAAATTGCTCGGATGCCATGGATCCCCGCTTTCGCGAGGATGACGATTAGGGGGGCGAGGATGACGTGAAAGAGTGCGGGGGGTGACGTGAAAGGGAGCGGGGATTACACAACGCCACGGCCCACTGGCAGAGAGGGTCGGAAGCGCCTGGTGTAGGGGCGACATTCATGGCGCCCGAAAATCCCTTTGCGCCCGAAAATCCCTTGGTGCCCCCTCAACCTCGGCCCTTCTCCCACAGGAAGAAGGGAGTGTCTCCTTCCGTATCGGGCATTATTCGCCTGAACTTCAGTCTTGGGTGGTGTTTGCTACCCAGGGTTTCTTGCCCTGCCAGAATGGCTCACTGTTGGCGCCAGCAATTCGACAGGCCGCTTCCGATGTTCAATGATTTCAAATGGATAGAAAGAGAAAATTAGTTGGCATGAAACTTTCTCTATACCCTGTGTGAGAAGCAGAGACCGATAATGATGGAAAGGAGTGATGTGCGATGTTGTTCAGAGAAATGATGCAGGAAGGTGAAAGACTGAGCCGTCAAATGGATCAGCTCTTTCGAAGCGGTTATAACTTTGGCGGATTCCCCCGTTTCCGCAGTGCATCGCTGCCGGGTCTGTCCGTACGAACCTATCCGCTCATCAACATCCGTGATGAAGGAGAGGCCTACAAGGTTGAGGTCCTGGCACCTGGTGTGAATCCAGACAGCCTCAATATTACCGCAAACCGTGACAGCCTGACCATCTCGGGGGAAAGGTCGGCGCCCGAAGGTGCCCTCCCCGAGCAACTGAATCGAGCCGAAAGATCGGCAGGAAAATTCAGCCGTTCGTTCTCTCTGCCCACTGTGGTGGATGTCAACCGTATCGAGGCAGAGTACAAAAATGGCCTTCTCCAGGTCCATGTACCCAAGGCAGAAGAAGCCAGGCCCAGGTCGATCGCTGTTGCGATCACCAACTGAGATGGCTGGAGCCGGAGACTCTGATGAAAGGAGATAAAACGATGGTAAAAAATTGCGCTGAATCAACAGTCCCTGTGGCCGCAAATGCAGAAAGAGCCTCAGAAAGAGAATTTTACTTCTCCCCGAGGGTCGACATTTATGAAAGTGAAGAGGGGTTGACCGTCCTGGCGGATGTTCCGGGTGTGACACCTGAGGACCTCAGCATCAAGGTTGAAAATGGTGTCCTGAGCCTCCATGCCAAGGCGTCTCATAAAAATGAAGTTCGAGATGCATCCTACCTCTGGAGAGAATTCGGCCATGCCAGCTTCTGCCGTCAGTTCCAGCTGCCGGAAGAAGTCGATCCGGAGAATATCAAGGCGGAGTTGAAGAATGGAGTATTGACCCTCTTCCTGCCGCGAGCGGAATCGGTCAAACCCAGGCTGATCGAAGTAAAAGTTTCCTGAGTTCAGTCCACCTGATTTGACTGCCACACCCTGAAGCCCTCCCTCTCCGAAAAGTGGGAGGGCTTCTCATTTAATCCCACATCTCGCAGGTGTCGTGAACCAGCCCAACTTAAATAGAGCGAAATTTCTCTATTCATGCAAAATGACTTGTCGGCCAATATCCCACGATGCTGACTGAATATGTTGATTTTATTAGCCTTATCCGCACAGGGCAGGGGTCATTAAAGAAAAGACGAGACACCGGTCCGAATCTCCCTTGACTTCTATGAATAAGAGTAATACATTACCAATAATACTGAGAAGGGGTCAATTTTATCCATCCTAAAATGACAAAAGATTGGAGCCACTCAATATGTCCCGCCCTTGGATAACGATTGATGGAAATGAAGCAGCTGCTTACACAGCATTTCGAACCAATGAAGTGATCGCCATCTATCCGATTACTCCCTCGTCAGCGATGGGAGAGCTTTCGGATCAGTGGGCGTCAGAGAAGAAACCCAACATCTGGGGAACCACGCCTGTGGTTGTTGAAATGCAGAGTGAAGGAGGGGCCGCCGGGGCTGTGCATGGCTCCCTTCAGGCCGGTGCGCTGACTACTACTTTCACTTCTTCGCAGGGGCTTCTCCTGATGATCCCGAACATGTACAAGATCGCCGGTGAATTGACATCGGCTGTCATCCATGTGGCTGCGCGTTCCATTGCCGCTCAGGCCCTGTCGATTTTCGGGGATCATCAGGATGTCATGTCGGCACGTTCCACGGGGTTTGCCATGCTGGCAGCCAACTCGGTCCAGGAAGTCATGGATATGGCCCTGATTGCCCAAGCCTCCACCCTGGAGGCGCGAGTGCCTTTCATCCACTTCTTTGATGGCTTCCGCACCTCCCATGAGGTGGCGAAAGTCCAGGCTCTTCTGGATGAAGATATGCGTGCGCTGCTGGATGAGGATCTGATCATCGCCCATCGCCAGCGCGCTTTGACCCCCGACCGGCCGGTCATGCGTGGAACAGCTCAGAATCCGGATGTGTACTTCCAGGCACGCGAAACGGTGAATCCATTTTACCAGGCAGTTCCCGGGATTGTGCAGAAATATCTGGACCGGCTGGCTGAAAGGGTCGGCCGCAAATATCAGATCTTCGAATATGTCGGCGCTCCCGATGCTGAACGGATTGTCATTGTCATGGGTTCCGGCGCAGAGACAGTGGAAGAAACAGCCAGGCATCTTGAGGCGCAGGGAGAAAAAATCGGTGTTGTCAAAGTTCGCCTATATCGGCCCTTTGCGGTCGATTCTTTCATAAAAATCCTTCCCGCTACGGTCAAGGCAATCGCTGTGCTCGACCGGACCAAAGAGCCTGGTTGTCTCGGCGAACCCCTTTACCTCGATGTAGTCGCTGCTCTTGCCGAGACCGTGGCGGGAGGGGGTTGCCATCTCAAATCCATGCCCCGGGTTATCGGGGGCCGGTTCGGACTTTCCTCTAAAGAATTCACCCCGGCGATGGTGGCGGGAGTTTTCAATGAACTGAAATCCCCCGCTCCGAAAAATCATTTTACCATTGGCATCCGTGATGATGTGACTCATACCAGCCTGGACTATGATGAGTCGTTCTCGATTGAACCCGACGACATGGTCCGTGCCCTTTTTTATGGCTTGGGATCGGATGGAACAGTCGGGGCCAACAAGAACTCAGTTAAAATCATCGCAGAAGAAACTGGCAATTGTGCCCAGGGCTACTTTGTTTATGACTCCAAAAAGGCTGGCGCAGTCACCATCTCCCACCTGCGATTCGGGCCGCGTCCGATTCGTGCGCCATACCTGATCTCATCAGCGAACTTTGTCGCCTGCCATCAGTTCGTTTTCCTTGAAAGATACGATGTGCTCAAAGAAGCGGTTGAAGGAGCGACTTTCCTCCTCAACAGCCCCTTTGGCCCTGATGAAGTCTGGAATCATCTCCCACGCAGCCTTCAGCAGCAGATGATCGATAAAAAGATCCGGTTCTTCGTTATCGATGCTGTAGATGTCGCCCGCAAGAGTGGCATGGGCGGGCGCATCAACACCATCATGCAGACCTGCTTCTTTGCTGTCAGCGGTGTCCTGCCACGCGATGAGGCGATTGCCTCGATCAAGTCGTCGATCGAGAAAACCTATGGCAAAAAAGGCGAGGCGGTCGTCAAGAAGAATTTTGATGCAGTCGACATGACCCTGGCAAACCTGCATGAGGTCAAGCTGCCGGTGTCTGCAACCAGCTCCATTGAACTGAAGCCGATCGTCCCGCTTGAAGCCCCGGATTTTGTCCAGCAGGTCACGGCGCCGATTTATGGAGGCCTGGGGGATTCTCTTCCTGTCAGCCTTCTGCCAGTCGATGGCACTTACCCGACTGCGACAACCCAGTGGGAAAAGAGAAACATCGCCCAGGAAATTCCGGTCTGGGATCCGGAATGGTGCATCCAATGCGCCAAATGCGCGCTGGTGTGCCCCCATGCCGCCATCCGTGTGAAGGTCTATGATCCAGCAGCGCTGGCCGATGCCCCTCCGGCTTTCCTTTCAGCCGACTGGCGTGGAAACGAATACAAGGGCATGAAGATCACCTACCAGACTGCAGCGGAAGACTGCACCGGCTGCGGAATCTGCGTGGAAGTCTGCCCGGCCAAGAACAAGCGTGAAACCCAGTTTAAAGCCCTCAACATGAAGCCGCAGCAGCCACTTCGCGAGCAGGAGCGGACCAACTACGACTTCTTCCTGAAGGTGCCCGACATCGACCGCCGTGGAATCAAGGTGGAGACGATCAAAGGTTCCCAGCTGCTCCGTCCCCTGTTCGAATACTCCGGAGCCTGCTCCGGATGCGGAGAAACCCCCTACCTCAAACTCGTCAGCCAGCTGTTTGGGGATCGCGCATTGGTCGCCAATGCAACCGGCTGTTCCTCAATCTATGGAGGCAACCTTCCAACCACCCCATGGGCGCAGGATCAGGATGGGCGTGGGCCGGCCTGGTCCAACTCACTCTTCGAGGACTGCGCCGAATTCGGGCTTGGTTTCCGCCTCTGCATCGACAAGCTCAATGAACAGGCCTGCGAGCTGGTTCAGAAAATGAGCTCCCAGATCGGGGATGACCTGGTTACCGCGATTCTCAATGCAGATCAAACCGATGAAACCGGCATTTATGACCAGCGTGAACGGGTCGCCGCCCTCAAGGACAAACTGGCGGCTATCAACACCTTTGAGGCCAGGCGCCTTCTGAGCATTGCCGATTACCTCACACGCAAGAGTGTCTGGAGCATTGGTGGGGATGGATGGGCCTATGACATTGGCTTTGGAGGACTCGATCAGGTCATGGCTTCGGGACGGAATGTCAATATCCTCGTCCTCGATACAGAAGTCTATTCCAACACCGGTGGACAGGCCTCAAAAGCGACTCCCCGCGGGGCAGTCGCCAAATTCGCTGCGGGTGGAAAGCCGACCGGCAAGAAAGACCTGGGCCTGATCGCGATGACTTACGGGACAGTTTATGTCGCCCAGGTCGCTATGGGCGCCAATGACACCCAGGTGGTCAAGGCCTTCATCGAAGCGGAGCGCTACGAGGGACCCTCGATCATCATCGCCTACAGCCACTGTATCGCCCATGGCATCGATATGAGCAAGGGCATGGACTGCCAGAAGAGGGCAGTTCAATGCGGGCACTGGCCCCTTTACCGTTTCAATCCGGACCTCAAAGCCAAAGGCCAGAATCCGCTTTCTCTCGATTACCATGAACCAAAGATTCCCGTGTCTGAATACGCATACAATGAGACACGTTACAAAATGCTCACCAAGAGCGATCCGGAGGCAGCCGCCTTCCTGATGCAGCAGGCCCAGAAAGATGCAGTTGAACGTTGGCGCTACTACAGTGCATTAGCGTCCAATGTCTATGCATCGGGAGAAAATGGTTCTTCTCAATAACCGGGAATTGCGGGGGGATCAGACTGATTCCCTCCCTGGCCAGCAGTAAAACACCGCTGGATCCGAAGGCGGCACGAAAGAAAAAGCAAATTCAGGAGGAAACAACCGATGGATCTCTCGACAACATTCATGGGAATCAAATTGAAAAGTCCGCTGGTCCCATCTGCTGCTGGGCCGCTTTCCAAAGAAATCGGGATGATGCGTTCCCTGGAGGATGCTGGAGCCTCAGCGATCGTGATGTACTCCCTCTTTGAGGAACAGATTCGCCATGAGGCGGCGGAACTTGACCACTACCTGGACCGTTCCACCTATGCCCATGCCGAGGCATTGACCTACTTCCCCGACCTGGGCCAGTACAACCTTGGGCCGGATGAATACCTGAATCACCTCAGCAAAGCCAAGGAAGCACTGGATATTCCGGTGATCGGCAGCCTGAATGGCGTATCAGTCGGTGGCTGGACCGATTATGCCACAAAAATCGAGCAGGCTGGTGCGGATGGCCTGGAGATCAACCTGTATTTCATCCCCGCCAACCCCGAACTTTCCGGCTTGGATGTCGAGCAGCTTTATGTGGATGTGCTCACCGAAATCAAAAAGGCGGTGAAGATCCCGGTCACCATGAAGCTGAGCCCCTATTTCAGCTCGCTTTACTCCATGGCCAGAAAACTCGAACAGGCGGGCGCCAATGGATTGACTCTGTTCAACCGTTTTTATCAGCCTGATATCGATCTCGAGGAACTGACTGTCAAACCCCACCTGCTGCTTTCATCCAACTATGAAATGCGCCTGCCGCTTCGCTGGATCGCGATCCTGTATGGCAATGTGAAAATGAGCCTCGCAGCCACCAGCGGAATCACCGATGGGCTTTCTGTCCTCAAGATGCTCATGGTGGGCGCGGATGTCACCATGGTCTGCTCGGAAATTCTCCGCCATGGTCCACACCGCCTCGCTGAAATCGAAACCGAAGTCCGCCAGTGGATGGAAGAACATGAATACGAATCCGTGGACATGATGAAGGGGAGCATCAGCCAGAAGTCCTGTGCGGAACCGGCTGCATTTGAGCGCGCCAACTACATGAAAACACTCCAGAGTTTCGACCGCTACAGGTTGGCGTAAGAGCACATACAGATCTTTATCATTCAGTATTGTTTTGGGACTCCCCTGAGTGGGAGACAGGGTTTCTTTGCCAATAATGCCGCCTGTGGACGGCCGAAATTAAAGGAGCCTTAAATGATTCTAGCCCCGGAAAAAAATTCCTTTCCCATCCGATGACAAGCGCTGGCGTCTGGTGGCAACCACCATGCGCCGCCTTGGCTACAAACCCCATGCCCTGATCGAAGCTCTGCACACTGTTCAGGAGACTTTCGGCTATATCGATGAGGATGCCCTCAAGTACCTCTCACGCGCCCTGCGGATCCCCCTGAGCCAGGTTTATGGAGTCGCCACCTTCTACCATTACTTCAGCATGAAGCCCCAGGGGAAGCATACCTGCGTGGTCTGCATGGGAACTGCCTGCTACATCAAAGGCACCGGCCAAATCCTGAACAACCTCGAGAATGCCTATTCCATCAAGGCTGGTGAGACCACACCCGATGGCGGCCTTTCCCTGCTGACAGCACGCTGCCTGGGGGCTTGCGGGATCGCCCCCGCAGTGGTTCTTGATGGAGTCGTTATCGGTCATGCCGACCCCGCGCACTTCAACGCCCGTGTTGAGGAGAAACTCAAACAATGACAACCGATGAACTTCAACAGATATCCACGATCGAACAGGAAACCCAGGGGCAGTACCAGCACCATGTCTGTGTCTGTGTCGCAGCCGGCTGCCTCTCCTCTCAAGCGGATGTGGTGCAGGAATCTCTGGCCAAAGAAATCGAGCGCCAGGGCATGGGAGATAAATGCCACATCAAAGGTGTTGGGTGCATGGGCCTTTGTTCGAGAGGCCCCCTGGTTTCTGTCGACCCTGAAGGGGTTCTCTATCAGAATGTAAAGCCCTCCGATTCCGCCGAGATTATCGAGAGCCTTGGCAAAGAGAAAGTCAGCCGCCTGGAATGCTCCACAGAAATTCCCTTCTTTCAGCATCAGAAAAAAATTGTTCTTGAAAATTCAGGCCTCATCGATCCCAACCGCATCGAAGAATACATCGCTGTCGGCGGTTATGGCTCTCTGGTCACCTGTCTGACTGAAATGACCCCCTCCGAGGTGATCGATGAAATCATAAAAAGCGGGCTGAGAGGGCGTGGCGGAGCCGGATATCCGACAGGCCTGAAATGGAGCATGGTTGCCAAATCCCGTCCGGGGCACAACGGCAAGTACATCGTCTGCAATGCCGATGAAGGAGACCCGGGCGCCTTCATGGATCGCAGTGTGCTCGAAAGCGATCCCCACCGCATTATCGAAGGCATGACCATTGCCGCCTATGCGGTCGGGGCCACCAATGGCTATATCTATGTCCGGGCTGAATACCCGCTGGCCATCAAACGGCTGAGGAATGCCATCCGTCAGGCCTCACGCCTCGGCCTCCTGGGAAATGAAATCTGTGGAACTCCGCATCGTTTCAATATCGAACTCCGCCTCGGGGCGGGAGCTTTTGTCTGCGGAGAGGAAACCGCTCTGCTGGCATCCATCGAGGGCAAGCGTGGCACCCCGCGCCCACGGCCCCCATTCCCTGCTGAATCCGGCCTCTGGGAGGCGCCGACACTGATCAATAATGTCGAGACCTTCGCCAATATCGCCACGGTTATCCGCAATGGCAGTTCGTGGTTTTCGGCTATCGGAACTGAAAAAAGCAAGGGGACCAAAGTCTTCGCCCTGGCTGGCCGGGTTGAAAACACCGGCCTGATCGAGGTTCCGATGGGAATCACCTTGCGCGAAATCATTTTCGAAATTGGCGGAGGCATTCCCGGCGGAGCCAGATTCAAGGCAGTCCAGACCGGTGGCCCATCCGGAGGCTGCATTCCTGAGAATTTCCTCGATGCCCCTGTCGATTATGAGTCCCTGAACCGCCTCGGATCCATTATGGGATCGGGAGGCATGATCGTGATGGATGAAACCTCCAATATGGTGGATGTCGCCAAATTCTTCATGGACTTCAGCCGTTCGGAGTCCTGCGGCAAATGCACTCCCTGCCGGGTCGGGACCGCGGTCATGTATGACCTGCTGGCGCGGATCACGGATGGGGAGGGGCGTGAACAGGATCTGTCGATGCTCGAAGAGCTGTGCGATCTGGTTAAGAACACCAGTTTGTGCGGCCTCGGCCAGACCGCTCCGAACCCGGTCTTGAGCACCCTGCGGTACTTCCGCGAGGAATATAACCACCAGCTGGTTTCCAGCGAATGAGGCTGTCGAGGGAATTGAAACATGGAGCCTGAATCATGAGCCCGAATGTTCGAGTAAAAACACTCAAAATCGACGGAAAAGATGTCAGCGCCCGTGAGGATCAGACCATCCTCTCGGTAGCGCGGGAAAATGACATCTTCATTCCCACCCTCTGCCAAATGGATGGGCTGACATCGGTGGGCGCCTGCCGCCTCTGCCTGGTGGAAATCAAGGGATCCGCGAAACTGCAGGCTGCCTGTGTCACTGAAGTCCAGGAGGGAATGGAAGTCGTCACCGACTCGGAGCGCCTGCACAGCTATCGCAAAATGCTGATCGAGCTGCTGTTCGTTGCCCGCAATCACATCTGCTCGGTGTGTGTGTCCAATGGCCACTGTGAACTTCAGTCGCTGGCCCAGCGGCTCGGCATTACACATATCCATTTTCCGTTCCGTTACCCGAAACTGGCTGTCGACCTTTCACATGACCGGTTCGGGATGGATAACAACCGGTGCATCCGTTGCGGGCGCTGTGTGCGGGTCTGTGATGAAATTGAGGGCGCGCATACCTGGGACCTGATGGGCCGTGGAGATGCCTCTCAGATCGTCTGCGACCTCAATCAGCCCTGGGGGTCCTCCGAAACCTGCACCTCCTGCGGAAAATGTGTCCATGTCTGCCCCACCGGCGCACTTTTCGAAAAAGGAAAGTCTTCTTCCGAAATGTCCAAACGACAGGAATTCCTGCCCTACCTCACTCTCATGCGTGGAGACCACAATGAGTAAGAAAACCCTTGCCACTGTCTGGCTGGATGGCTGCTCAGGCTGCCACATGTCTTTCCTTGATCTGGATGAACGCCTGGTGGGGATCCTGGACAAAGCCGACCTTGTCTACAGCCCGCTGGTGGATATAAAAAAATTTCCGGACATGGTCGATATCGCCCTGATCGAAGGAGCTGTCAGCAGCAATGAAGACCAGGAGAAGGTCCGCAATATCCGCAGGCACACACGGTGCCTGGTTTCACTGGGGGATTGTGCAGTCAACTCGAATGTTCCCGGAATGCGGAACTACTTCAAGGTTGAGGAACTGTTCAATCGGGGGTATTTCGAGAATGCCACCCGAAATCCGAGGGTCCCGGATGTGGGCCTGCCGCAGCTTTTGAAACGGGCCTGCCCGGTGCATGAGGTAGTCCAGGTGGATTTCTTCATTCCCGGGTGCCCGCCCTCAGCGGATGCCATCCACTTCGTTCTCAATGAACTTCTCGATGATCGAATTCCGGATATCAGCCAGTTGACACGCTTTGGTGCTTGAAAGAGGTCCGATAACATGAACCGACAAATCGTTATTGATCCCGTCACACGGATCGAAGGCCACGGAAAAATCACGATTCACCTCGATGAAGACGGGCAGGTGGAAAATGCGGTCTTTGCGGTGACACAGTTCAGAGGCTTCGAGAAGATCTGTGAAGGACGCCCCTTCCGTGAGATGCCCTCGCTGATGGCCCGCATCTGCGGTATCTGTCCTGTGTCACATCTGATTGCATCAGCCAAGGCGTGTGATGAACTTCTGGCAGTGCGCATTCCGCCAACAGCCGCCAACCTGCGCAAGGTCATGAATATCGCCCAGATTGTCCAATCCCATGCACTGAGCTTTTTCCATCTGGCTTCGCCCGACCTGCTGCTAGGAATGGATGCGGATCCGGCCCAGCGCAATATCGTCGGAGTGTTGAAGAATAATCCCGAACTGGCTCGAGGTGGCATCCGCCTTCGCCAGTTTGGCCAGCAGATCATCGAATGGCTGGGCGGAAAGCGCATCCATCCCTCCTGGGTGGTTCCGGGCGGGGTCAATGGACCTCTGACCGCCGAACTTCGTGACCGGATTCTCGCGACTGTTCCAGAAGCCCTCGATATTATCCAGAAGACACTGAACTGGTTCAAACGGACACTTGCCCGATATAACGAGGAGATCCGCACCTTCGCCAATTTCCCCAGCCTGTTCATGGGGCTGGTATCCAGGGACAAGGAGCTCGAGTTCTATGATGGCTCTATCAGGATCCTTGGTGCCGGCGGCAACATCCTAGCGGATAATCTCGACCCGGCCAGATACACGGAATTCATCGGCGAATCGGTCGAAGAGTTCAGTTACCTCAAATCACCGTTCTATGAGCCTCTGGGATATCCCAATGGGATGTACCGGGTCGGGCCTCTGGCAAGGCTGAATATCATCGACCGGGCCGGAACTCCTCTGGCCGATCAGGAACTGGCTGAATTCCGCACGCTTGAACGAGGGGCGGTGCTGTCATCCTTTCACTACCACTATGCGCGCCTGATCGAGATTCTTCATGGCATTGAAAAAATCGAAATGATCCTGAATGACAAGGAGATCCTGAGCAGCCATGTGCGTGCCCTGGCGCGCCCGAATGCCTTTGAGGGAGTCGGTGTTTCCGAGGCTCCCCGTGGAACCCTGATGCACCACTACAAAATCGATGAGGATGGCCTCATGGTCTGGGCCAACCTGATCATCGCCACCGGCCATAACAATCTCGCCATGAACCGTGGAGTCCTCCAGGTCGCCAAACATTTCGTCGATGGCCGGAAACTCCAGGAAGGGATGCTGAATCGGGTCGAGGCGGTTATTCGCGCTTATGATCCCTGCCTGAGCTGTTCCACCCATGCCCTGGGCAAAATGCCGCTTCTGATCGAACTGGTCGAACCGGATGGACGCATTGTGGATGAACTGAGGCGGGAAAAATGAACCGGGTCCTGGTGATCGGATTTGGCAATCCGCTGCGTGGGGATGATGGATTTGGCTGGGAGGTTGCCGGGCAGCTCGAGAGAAGGCTGTCACAGGAATCTTCAGTCCATATTCTGACTCCCATTCAGCTGGCTCCGGAGCTGGCTGAGACCCTGACCCGGTATGATCATGTATTTTTCGTCGATGCCGCGCTCGGAGATCAACCAGGACGATTGATTCTGACCGAAATCGCCGAAGGGAATCTCGACAGCGGTTTTACCCACCATCTGGATCCCCAGGCGCTTCTGGCTTCCGCCCGAATCCTGTTCGGAGCTCAGCCAAGAGGCCGCATCCTGACAGTCGATGGATTGAATTTCGAACTGGGACAGGGCCTTTCCGATCCGATCACGCGAGCACTTCCTGAGGCGGTTCACCTGCTTGAAAAAGAGATCGAAAAAATCCTGGGCGATGACCCTGAGGCACAGGCCTTCGCTCAGACAAACATGGAGGTG
The DNA here is from genome assembly GCA_001567115.1 of Candidatus Hinthialibacteria bacterium OLB16. Taxonomy (GTDB): domain Bacteria; phylum Hinthialibacterota; class Hinthialibacteria; order OLB16; family OLB16; genus OLB16. The sequence continues at coordinate 35,493 of LMZT01000121.1, forward strand.
GAGTCCGATGCATGAGTTTTCGATTGTGGAAGCTCTGGTTCAACGCATTCTGAGTGAGGTCCGGAAGCAGGGGGATCCCAGGGTGGATGCCATTCATTTCCGTCGTGGCAGTGCCTTCTCGGAACCGGCTCTGGTTCAGGCCTTTGAAGTCCTTGCCAGGGATACACCTTTGGAAAAGGCACGCCTGGAAATCGAGATTCTGAATCGCGATTTCACCTGCCCGAGGTGCGGCCACAGCCAGGTGGTCCAGAGTGATGACCTGGTCGGCCACATGTTTGTCTGTCCGGGATGTGGTTATGTGGAAGAGATCGATGAGGCTCATGATCTCGAGCTGCTCTCGGTAAGGGTTGCTTGAGCAGCGGGAATAACAGTAAAATAAGACCACATTTATTTCTTTATTCGTGCAGTTGAAATTGAGTTGGATTTCCGTCCCGATCGAATGGGGAGCAGTGAACTTAAGAAGGAGCTGGAAATGGATCGAAGATATAGTGAAAACGCCCTGGAACAGGTAACTCCCGAAGAGGTGGGCCATCCGCTGGATTCGTTCTTTCACCCCGGGACAGTTGCATTGATTGGAGCCACCGAAAAAGCAGGCAGTGTCGGAAGAACCCTCCTGCGGAACCTGGTGACAAACCCGTTTGGAGGCACTGTCTTTCCTGTCAATCCCAAAAGGCCCAGTGTCTGGGGAATCAAGGCCTACCCGAGTGTCGGTTCGATTCCCGAGAAGATTGACATGGCGGTGGTGGTCACGCCTGCCCCCAGCATACCGGGCATCATCGAGGAATGTGTCGAGGCCAATGTCAAAAGCGCCATTATCATATCCGCCGGTTTCAAAGAACTGGGTCCCGAGGGTGCCAAACTCGAGCAGGATATCCTTGAACGTGCACGCAAGGGAAATATCCGCATCATCGGCCCCAACTGCCTGGGCCTGATGAATCCGATTACCGGGTTGAATGCCACTTTCGCCAGCAGCATCGCACGCCCCGGCAATGTGGGTTTCATCAGCCAGTCAGGGGCACTCTGCACAGCCATTCTTGACTGGAGCCAGCAGCACAAGGTCGGTTTCAGTGCCTTCGTTTCCATTGGTTCAATGGTCGATGTCGGCTGGGGAGATCTGATCGATTATCTGGGCGATGATCCCAAAACTAAAAGCATCGTTATATACATGGAAACTGTGGGTGATGCGCGGTCGTTCATTTCAGCCGCACGTGAGGTGGCCCTGACCAAGCCCATTATCGTCATCAAAGCTGGAAGGACCGCGCAGGCTGCCAAAGCGGCTGCTTCTCACACTGGCTCCCTGGCAGGCAGTGATGAGGTTCTTCGTGCTTCGTTTCGCCGGACCGGCGTTCTTCAGGTGGACAGCATCGAAGACCTGTTTTACATGGCGGAGGTCCTCGCCAAGCAGCCCAGGCCGAAAGGCCCGCACCTCGCTATCTTCACCAATGCCGGTGGGCCGGGTGTGCTTGCCACCGATGCGCTCATCATGTCGGGTGGCGAACTGGCCGAGCTGTCGGACGAAACTGTGTCTGCCCTCAGTGAGTTCCTGCCGGTCCACTGGAGTCATGGCAACCCGATCGACATTCTCGGCGATGCCGACCCGGACCGTTACGCTCGCGCCCTCGAAACTGTCGCCAAAGATCCTGACAGCGATGGATTGCTGGTCATTCTGACCCCGCAGGATATGACCGATCCGACACAGACAGCCGAGAAACTGATCCCCTATGCCAAAATCGAAGGAAAGCCGGTTCTCGCCAGCTGGATGGGAGGCCCGGAAGTGGCGGCTGGCGAAAGCATTCTGACCAAAGCGGGGATTCCAACCTTTCCATACCCCGATATCGCTGCGCGTGTTTTCAATTATATGTGGCGCTACTCCTACCACCTTCGGGGCCTTTATGAAACACCGAGCCTGCAAGTCGATCAGGAGGAATATGTCCCGGACCGGGAGAAAGTCGATCAGATTATCTCTTCAGCATTGAATGAAGGCCGGACAATCCTGACCGAGTTCGAATCCAAGGAAGTCCTCGCCGCTTATGGGATCCCCGCGGTGAAGACCCTGATCGCCACCACCGAGGCCGATGCGGTCCAAGCTGCAGCCGATGCGGGCTATCCGGTGGTTCTCAAACTGTACTCGCAGACCATCACCCATAAGACCGATGTCGGCGGTGTCCAGCTCAACCTGGAAAATGAAGAAGATGTCAGGCGCGCCTATAAATCCATTCTCAAGGGTGTGACTGAAAAAGCGGGCGCAGAGCATTTTCAGGGCGTCACTGTCCAGCCCATGATCAAACGTGAAGGGTATGAGATCATCATCGGCAGCAGCATCGATGAGCAGTTCGGCCCGGTTCTGCTGTTTGGCTCCGGCGGGCAGCTGGTGGAAGTCTTCAAAGACCGCTCTCTCGGCCTTCCGCCTCTCAATACCACCCTGGCACGCAGGATGATGGAACAAACCAAGATTTACAAAGCGCTCAAAGGTGTCCGGGGGCGCCGCCCGGTGGATTTGTCGGAGCTCGAGCACCTCATGGTGCGATTCAGCTACCTGGTATCCGAGCAGCCGCGCATCCGGGAAATCGATATCAATCCCTTGCTGGCATCGCCGGATATGCTGGTCGCTCTGGATGCCCGTGTTGTCATCTTCGGGGCGGATGTCGCCGATGACCAATTGCCGAAACTGGCCATCCGGCCATATCCGACCCAGTACGCCCAATCCTGGAAAACAAAACAGGGGCTGGATGTCATGATTCGGCTGATCCGACCTGAGGACGAACCAGCGATGGTTCGTTTCCATGAGACCCTTTCCGAACGGACTGTATACTACCGTTACCTGCACACATTGAAGCTGTCTCAACGAGTCACTCATGAACGCCTCACACGCATCTGCTTCAGCGACTACAGCCGGGAATGGCCGCTCGTGATCGAGCGCAAAGGTGAAAATGCGGGTGAGTATGAAATCCTCGGGGTTGGACGGCTGACCCGCAGCCGGATCGAGGATGAAGCGGAATTTGCCATTCTTGTGGCTGACAAGTACCAGAAACAGGGGCTTGGTTCCGAACTCCTGCGACGCCTGATTGATATCGGGCGGAAAGAAGGGTTCAAGCGGATCGTTGGCTTGATCCTTCCGGAAAATTATGAGATGCAGAGAGTTTCCGAGAAGCTCGGATTTGTGACCGAGCATGATGTCCAGGAAGGCCTGGTAAAAGCTGTCTACGTTTTATAGGCAAGGAGGACAGGGGACCTGACTGACCGCCTGATGCAAAGGTCCCACATCCTGGAAAGATCCGCCTGAGGCTTGCCCTTCGGGGAACTCTTCAGGGGGTTGGTTTCAGGCCATTTGTTTACCGCCTTGCACAGCAGTGCGAGCTGGGGGGATGGGTCCGGAATACATCCTCAGGTGTGTTTCTCGAAGTTGAGGGTCTGGAGGAGCGAGTGGAGGCTTTTCTGCTTCGCCTGGAGCAGGAAAAGCCTCCACTTTCCGTTTTTACCAGCATCGAACCACTCTTCCTGGATCCGGCCGGCTACTCTTCATTCCGGATTCTCGAAAGCGGCAGGACCCAGCCTCGAGCGGTCATTCTCCCCGATATCGCCACATGCCCGGATTGCCTGGAAGAGATTCTTGACTCCGGCAACCGTCGTTATCGTTACCCCTTCACCAACTGCACTGCCTGTGGGCCGCGTTACAGCATTATCGAGAAACTTCCTTATGACCGCCCCAACACCACCATGCGCATCTTCGAAATGTGCTCCGAATGCCGGCAGGAGTATGAAAATCCAGGTGACCGGCGTTTCCATGCGCAGCCGATTGCCTGTCCGGCTTGTGGCCCGCACATCGCTCTCTGGAATCACGCTGGAGATCTCCTCGCAGAGAAGGACCAGTCCCTGAAAGCAGCAGCCCGGCTCCTCGAGGAAGGAGCCATTCTCGCATTCAAAGGCCTGGGGGGCTTTCAGCTGCTGGTTGATGCCCGTGACAATGCAGCCGTTTCGAGACTGCGCCAGCTGAAGCATCGTGAAGAAAAACCATTTGCCATCATGGTTCAAGACATAAAAGAGGCGCAGAAACTCTGTGTCATCGCGCCGATGGAAGAAAGGCTGCTGAAATCACCGGAATCCCCAATTGTCCTGCTGCGTAAGAAAAAGGAGATCCTTGCATCCCAGGTGGCGCCTGGCTGTCCCGACCTGGGGGTCCTGCTGCCCTGCACTCCACTTCATCACCTGCTGTCTGGGGAGATCGGCTTTCCAGTGGTTGCCACCAGTGGAAATCGGACAGATGAGCCGATCTGTATGGATGAATACGAGGCTCTCGATCGCCTCAAAGGCATTGCGGATGCCTTTCTGGTGCACAATCGCCCGATCCGTCGGTATGTCGATGACTCGGTAGCCCGGGTCATCCTGAAACGCGAAATGCTGCTGCGCCGGGCACGCGGTTATGCCCCCCTGCCGATCCCACTGCATAAGGACACGCCTCCTCTGTTGGGGGTTGGAGCCCATCTGAAGAATACAGTCGCATTGAGCCTGGGGAATGAGGTTGTTCTCAGCCAGCACATCGGGGACCTTGAGTCGGTCGAGGCTTTCAATGCCTTCAAGGCAGCAGTCGAGGATCTGCAGGAACTCTTCCAGGTCAGACCCTCTGAGGTGGTTTGTGATCTGCACCCGGATTATCTTTCCAGCCGCTTCGCCCGGGAAAGGTCTCCACACCCTCTCGCGATCCAGCACCATGAGGCCCATATTCTTGCCTGCATGGCTGAAAATGCACTGGCACAGGAGGTCCTGGGTATTTCCTGGGATGGCATCGGCCTTGGGTCGGATCGAACCCTGTGGGGAGGAGAATTCCTGCTTGTGGAGCCAGCGGGTTCCTCACGCCTTGCGCATCTCAGGCCCTTTCTTCTTCCAGGAGGGGAAAGTGCAGTCAAAGAACCGCGCCGTTCGGCGATCGGCCTGCTGTATGAACTGCTGGGGGAATCCTGCTTTTTTCAGGAACATCTGGCTCCGTTTGAGACCTTCTCTGACCAGGACCTCAAAGTTATCTATCAGGCACTGAAGACCGGGCTGAACTCCCCGGGGACTACATCGATGGGAAGGCTGTTCGATGCTGTGGCCTCTCTCTGTGGGATTCGCCAGGTGGACCGTTATGAAGGCCAGGCCGCTATGGAACTGGAATCCTCTGCTGTCCTGTCTCCCACAGAAAGCAGTTATGACTTTGTGATTCATGGTGTGAAGCCTCCATACACGATCGATTGGGGACCGATGGTACGATCCATCCTCGATGACTTGGGGCAGATGCAGCCGGTTGGAGAGATCGCCGGGAAGTTTCATAATTCATTGGCGGAAATGATTTTCAGGGCCGCTGTCCTTTCGCATAAAGACACAGTGGTTCTGAGCGGAGGTTGTTTCCAGAACCGGATCCTGCTTGAAAAAACAGTTCCCCGACTCAAACAGGAAGGTTTTCGGGTATACTGGCCTCAGAGAGTTCCCCCGAATGATGGAGGCATTGCGCTCGGCCAGGTTTATGGGGCAGCCCATCGGCTTCCGCAATTGAAAGATTCAGCCACAGGAGGGTAGGGAAATATGCCGGACAAACCTTCGATGAGCCGCCAGGATTTCTTGCGCAACATGGCGGCAGGCCTGAGTGCCCTCAGCCTTGGAAGCAAGGATGGGGGATGGGCTGAAACTTCTCAGCCATTTACTGCAACCGATCTGTCCCTCCCTTACCGTTTGAAGCCTGTTGCCAGCTACTCTGTGGCCTTCACGCAGATGCGTGGTTTGTGCTTTGACTCAGGCAATCAGCTGCTTGTTGCCACGGAAAACGGGATTCACCGGCTGGATCAGAAAGGCCAGGCAGCTCCGATCATTCCGCTTCCATCCCCTGCCATGAGTGTCGCAGCCAATGAAGAGGGATCGATTTCTGTTCTGACCCGTGGCTCCGCCCTGCTATTTGACAGCCACTATCAGCCGCTCTCGGATTGGGAAAAACCTCGCATCCTGGATAATCCGGATGCCTGGCTTGTTTCCGCCACCATGAATGACCGGTCAGTCTTTGTCTCGGATGCCGGGAACCGGAAGGTCTTTCAAATCGCGTTGAATGGAGACCTGATTCAGGAAATCGATGGCTTTCATATCCCCAGCGCCTATTTCCCCTGCGCCCTCAACAGTGATGGATCCCTGCTGGTTGGACATACTTCCAGGCATCAGGTTGAAATCTTCGACGCGCAGGGTGAGCTGCAAACCAGCTGGGGAACCTATGGCAGTTCGCCTGAACGCTTCTGTGGATGCTGCAATCCGACCAACCTCGCTGTCTACCGCAAAGACTGGATTGCAACCGCTGAAAAAGGAATTCCGCGTGTGAAGATCAACAATCCCGAAGGGAAACTCCTGGCCTATTTATCCGCTCAGGACCTCGGATTGCATGAAGAACAATCCTATCTCAACCAGCTGCGGCGGGGCGCCAATGGCGAGCTTCCCTGCCATGATGGCTGGCCTGGAATGCCGATGGCATTCGATTCACAGGGTCGGCTGGCAGTCGCCCTTCCCGGACTGAAAACCATCCGAATCTACGAAATTGCATAGGCAATCCACCTGTTCTGGTGTAATAATGTCAAACAGTTAACTCTCTGCACATCAATTGAGGATTTATCGGGTCGTGACGAAACATCGCCAATGAACAGGGAAGAACGGACGGATACGATCCAGGCTGATGAACAACTCCGGGCTTCGATTCTAAATTCGCCCGAAGTGGGTTGGCGGGCTTTTCTTGAGATTCATTCCGCCTTTATCAGGAACATCATTAAACGCCATGGGTTTTCCATTGAAGATTCCGAGGAAGTCCTGCAGGAGGTTTTTCACAACCTCCTCAAAGAGGATTGCCGGTTTTTCAAGGTGTGGGATTCCAGCAAATGCACCTTGAGAGGATTCCTGTCAGTTGTGGCAACCCATGCTGCGATCACCTTCTACCATTCCCGTTTTCATCGGGAATCGTTCCTTAAGAGCCATCAGGATGGATCGATCGAACTCGATGTGCTCGTATCACCTTCTGTCAACCCCGCAGAACGCCTTTTCCGGATTCAGGCTGTTTCGCTGTTGACTGATGTGCTCGACCGCTGGGTTATCGAGGGGAAACTGGATTCCATCGATAAGAAAATTGTCCTGCTTCGGCTCAGGGGGCTGTCTTTCAAAGAGATCTCGGATGTGACCGGAATGGCCGTAAACCATACAACTGTGAGATTTTCACGCCTGAAACCGAGGCTTCAAAAGCTCCTGGCCCGGAAAGGCCTGGAGGAGGATCTAAATGATTAAGGGCCGGTGATCACCCTGATCCCATTCCGGCGCAATTTCTCGATCTCTTCCACCTGCCCGGCTGCTGGCGTGTTACGGATATCGAGCTGGTGGAGGCGCTTCAGTCGGGATGCGAACTTGAGATCATTGACCGGATTGCCGGAGAGATCCAGTTCATTGAGGTTGCTTAAAACCATCAATGGCAGAGGATTTGATACCTGGTTGAGAGATATCCGGAGGGCGGTCAGGCAGGTCAGCCCTTTGAGAGCTGACAGGTCGGTAATTCTATTCTCAGCCAGATTCAAATGGCGGAGTCGTGAAAGGTCCCGAAGCGGTGTGAGATCATGAATCCGGTTCTTGATCAGGGTCAGGCTTTCCAGGTATCCGAGTTCTGCAATCGGTGAAATATCTTCGATGCCTGATCCATTGATGGACAGGTGCTGCAGCCGGTTCATTCCTTCTAGTGCATTCATTTTGAAGCCTGCAAAATCAGTCAGAATCAAGGCCAGCAGGTGGCTGAAACCCTCACCGAAAGACCGGAGCTGGGAATCCCTGGAGAAGAGATAGAGAAAACGGAGCGAGGGGAGTTGATGGAGGAGAGAAATGTTCTTGATTTCTTTTGTGTCGATCCGGATGTGGTTGAGCATGCTGCAGTACTGAATCCCGTTGAGATCGAGGGTTGCTTCAGCCAGATTCAGGTAACGGACTTCTCCGAGATCCTTCTTTGTGAGCGGTCCAGATTTTTTCCCGGCCTGCTGGCGAAGAGCCTGTTCGAGAATCGGATCTGGGATGTCCACAGCTTCCTCTTCCGGAGATTCCGGATTCTCCAGTTTCTCAAACTGCTTGTAGAAAGTAGTTTTATAATTCTCGATCTGTGCTGCCAGAGACTCCGCCCCATCTTCGGCATTCAGGGAGTTATCCCAGGGGTATGCGGGCCATATTCTGACACTGTTGTCATCCGCCCCGGTGATCAGATATCGGTGCCTGGGTGAGTAAGCCAGACAATGGACCGGCCCCTGATGGCCATGCAGGCTGATCAGCTCCCGGCCTGTGCCAATTTCCCACACCTTGCAGGAGGAATCCTCAGAGGAGGTAAACAGGCGTTGGCCATCTGGAGAGAACGCCACAGAAAGGACATAGAGGGTATGTCCTTCGAAGACCTGAAGCTCCTTGCCGGTTTCGGAATCCCATAACCTGGCGGTTGAATCATCACTGGCTGTGGCAATGAACCGACCTCAGGACTGAAACGGGCTGCACGGAGGTTCTGGCTGTGACCGGTCAGCTTCATCAATCTTTGCCGTTCGAATGGCTGCCAGACCGTGGCTCCCGGAGAGGTTTCTGCCACCACCAGTTTCCCGCTGTCGGGCGACCAGTCGAGATCCTGGATTTCAGTGTCTCCACAATCCCAGCAGGAGGCTTCATGCCAGTCGGTTGTTTTCCAGATTCGGACCACCCCCTCCATCTCACCGATTGCAAGCCATTGGCCATCTTTTGAAAACCTCAGAGCGGATACAGCTGAAAATGGCCCGCTTAAGGAACCGATCAGCTCACCAGTATCCACTCGCCAGATTCGAACCATTTTTCCAAGGCCGGCGGCTGCAAACAGGCGGCTGTCCGGGCTGTATTCACCACAGTGAAGTTCATTGCTGTACCCTTCCTGTTCCCGAACCAGCCCCAAGGAGGGTAATTGCAGAATCGGAAACTGTGCATCATAAAGGCCGCACACCGCCAGTGTGCTTTCGTCGGGACTTAATGAGGTGAAACGGATCCGGCTGCCCTGCTGGAGGACCAATGGATTCCCGGCTTTTGAGCGGACAGGCCACAGACGGCAGGTTCCATCCGCTCCCGCACTGGCCAGGGTCTGGCTGTCCGGGCTGAAGGCAATGGAATCGATCGCACCCTGATGACTGGCCAGCTGCTCCTCCTCCTCCCAGGTCCCCGTATGCCAGACCCGGATGATTCCTTCATTCGAACCGGCTGCCAGCCGCTTCCCATCGGGAGAGAAGGCGATCGAACGGATCATTCTTTCAAAACCATGGAGAGCCTTGATTTCATTTCCGGTGGCCCGGTCATAAACAAAAACAATCTCCGACATTCCTCCCACTGCCAGGAGATTTCCATCGGGGCTGAAAGCCACCGACTGCACATACCCCCACTGCTGCAGGGACAGGAGAAGTTCTCCGCTTGCGGCATCCCACAGGCGGGCCATGCAGTCACAGGGATCATTGCGGCTTCCGCAGGATGCGAGGAAACGGTTGTCTTTTGACAGCGCGACATCGTTGATTGGATCAGCTCCCTGCTTAAAAGAAGAAATCCACTTGCCGGCCTGGAGGTCATAGAGGTGGATGGAGCCATCTTCACACCCGGCTGCCACCAACCGGCCATCTGAACTCAGATCCAGACAACGGAGAATCATTCCCTCCAGCACCAGGCTCTTGACCGTATGCCAGTCCGCTGTGTCGATGATATCGACAACACCTCTCTCATATCCTGCCGCAAGCAGTGTCCCGTCTCCGGAAATCTTGATTTCTTTGATAAGCCCTTTGCCGGGTTTGCTTTGCCGAATTTCGGCTCCCGAACTGGCATCCCAGAGCCGGATGGTCCCATCAACCCCGGCAGTATACAGCCTGCTCCCTTCCGGAGAGAAAACAGCCGAATTGATTTCGCCTGCATGGCCATAGAGTGTCATCCGATCCTGGTGGCACAGGGAAAACAGATACCCCCACTCCCAGTTGCGATGCTCTTTGGGTGCATCGAGGAGAATATCCTGCGCCTGGTCGAACCGGAATTCATCGATCGCTTCTTCGGCAAGTTTGATGGATGAAATATACAGCTCTTCTTCAGCAACACGGCGTGCGGCTTGGGCCTCTTTGAGAGCTATCTGCTCCCGCCACAGCCCATAACCAAGCGCTCCCCCCAGGAGCAGAAACAGAAGCGCTGAGAAAACTGCCCCCATCAGGATGTGTTTCCGTTTTGTTTCCTGAATCCTGGCTCTTTCTGAAAGAGCCAGGGCCTGTTTGCGGGACGTGTAATTCCTCAGGTTTCTTGCCAGTTCCGAAGCGCTTGAGTAACGCAGTGAGGGTTGCCGGCGGTGCAGTGGTCGATATCTTCGGCTGTAAGCGGATCATGAATATCACGGCGCCAGTCCACAGTCAGAGGCTGTCTCAGATCCCCCCGGATCATCTGAAAAAGGATGACTCCCAGGGAATAGATATCTGACCGGATTGAGGCGTGGTGATTCATCAGCAGCTCGGGAGCCATATAGAAACGGCTGCCGGAAAGTGTGGCCAATTCCGTATGGGTGAGTGTGTCGGTATAACCCGGGACTGGCTCGGCAAGCAGGAACTGTGGCTGATTGATTTGCCCGATTCCGAAATCGCTCAGTTTGACCCAATACCTCTCCGGATTATCCGGATCTTCAACAACCAGGATATTGGTGGGTTTCACATCCCGGTGGATGATTCCCGCATCATGGGCAACCTGCAGGGCATCAGCGATCGAAGCAACCATTTCCAACCGTGATTCGAGTGGCAGTGTGTCGAGATGGTCCTTTGCCCAGGCTGACAGATTCTGTCCGGGCACATTCTCCATTGAAATAAAATAGGGTGGCTCATCCACATAGACATCATAAATCTGAACGATATTCGGATGGTTTCCGACTGCCTGTCTGAGGTGGCGGAATAAATTCGCTTCGCGTATGAGCGATCTGGCACGGTCGGCGCGGAAGCAGAACTTGAAAACACGGATTTCCCCATCGATCCCATTCTTTCCACGCCAGACTTCCCCGAATCCCCCTTCACCCAGCTTCTCCACCAGAGTCCATCCCGGCAGAGATGGTATTTCCTGGTCCAGCCCCGGCCGCCATCCCAGTACCGGGATATCATCAGGGGTGATGCACCTCCAGGCTTCGGAAGTATCGGGAGGCGGCCTGAGCGCTCCCGCTCCCACCTCACCCACTTCACAAATCTCCAGCTGGTCGGCACGGCCTTTGAAACGAAACGCCCCATGATTGAGCCAGGTGACCGAATCATGGCTCTCCAGATCACTGATGTGGAGAATCTGCCGGGCATTATCGAAAACAGATTTCGAGAGCAGTATTTGCCTCGGAAGGGCGACCCGCACAAGGTCATGAAGAATTTCGATCGGGCCTCCCTCGACCCGGTGCGTTCTTCCTCCCTCTGCATGGCGGAAAAAAAAACATTTCACCATCATGGATGGCGATACGGCAGTCCGGGCCGCTCTCAGCCAGTGGATCACCCTGCTGCAATCGAGAGACCAGCCGGATGGCGAATCTGACCGCATCAGAAGGTCTCTGGAATGAGCAGAAGATCATGCCATTCTCGAAATTCAGCGATTCGGAATGAGGAAACGATGCCAGGGTGGAATGGACCTGATTGATAATCGGGCGCAGGAGGCCATTGGCTGCATTCCGAAGATCCACCAGGCAGCCTGTCCTGGCCTCGGAGGTCGAAATTTCCTCATGCAGAATCCCGGCTGCCGGGTCGCCAAAAAGCACATACTGCGCCCAGGTCAGGTCATGGACTCCGCCTTGCGCCTGAGTTTCAAGACGGGCCTGGCGTATGGACTGGCCGATGGATTTCCCAGACAGAAGCAGGGAGTAGATCCTATTGGAAAATTCGCGGCTCTCACGATCCAGGATTCGGAATAGAGTCCCGATGAAATGCTGGCCGCCACTTCGGATGAAACACTCCAGCATGGCGCTGTGGCCATTCTCTTCGAACCCACCCGCTTCGGCTGCATGGCATGCATTGCTGAACACCAGCCGTGGTGGATGCTGGTTCTGGAGGCCCGATCGCAGATCGGCGCAGCCCAGGATTCCATTTGTGAAAACCCATCCGCGTTCCCCGCTGGCTGGCTTTGTGCCATGCCCGGAGTAATGCAGAATGTCGGCTTTTGCCAATCTGGAAAGCACTGCCTCCTTCTCGATGTGACCATTAAGCCATTCGACATGCAGTTTCTCTCCACGGGAGAGCTGCTGGACCAGCGAAGCCCCCTCTCTGCCGGATTCCGGGAGGTCATTGGTTGGATTTGTCACAACCAGGCAATACAGCTCCGGCCCGGGCGGCGGCCGATTGGCGGCCTCGGATTCCCAGGCAGGAACCAGCCTGCCACACGCATAACGGCACCCAAAAAACTGAGCCCCATCACTGAGCAGCTCCCAGGGGAAACTGACCAGGCCAGGATCGAGCTGCAGAATCAGGTATTCGCAGGGGGAGTCCTGAAGATGTTTCTGAATAGGTTCGGAGAATATCCCTCGAAAGATCTGATGCCCCAGATTGAGGATCGTCGCATGGGTGTGGTTTTTATCGCCATGCAGATTGATCGAGGCGAAGATGGCCCGGAACTGGTTCGACAGGTCATGGACTGTCTCGATGGACAGATCGGAATGGCAGGTTAACAGCAGATCGGGGTTCTGCCGGGAGGTCAGGGTGATGTCGATTCCTCCACCTTGCTGGTGGAGATCAAGCAACAGGATCCCGGACACGGATGGAGGGTCAGCCAGAATGGTCGGATCGGATGAGGTTGAGGACATGGATTCGAGGATCTCTTGTATTCCAGGGAATGCAGAGGCCCAGAGTTACGCCCTTTTCAACCAGCGGATCGCTGTCTCCATGGGATAAATTTCCTCTCCAATATCCGGTTATCTGGGTACAGGATGTCCCATTTCCCGAAGCAACCGGAAGACAATGTAACAAATTTTCCAGTTTATGGAAAGGAAAAAAGGAGAAGGAACTTGAATGAGTGGCGGGTCAGGAATCGATTGTGTTGAATATTTTCTCCCAGAAAAATGTGGTGGCACGGAGTCTGTCTTTCTGGCTGATCTCACCGCAGGTGGCCGATTCCAGATAATTGGCCAGCAATCCCTCCAGAGGAAGGGACCACTCTCTCTCGGCCTGTGAATAAAATCTGCTGAAGGCTTCATCCGCCTTCCTGTAATCACGCTGCCCGATGCAGTGCCATCCCTCATGAAAAACATCTGTGCCCGGTGCATCGCTCAGGCAGCCTGGAAGCACTGGATGGTCTTCCGGGTCAACACCACACCCCCGTACAGCCGGAACCGGCATGAGGACATAGCCCTCCTGCTTGATGAATGATTTCATGTTTTTAAGGAACAGCAGGAAACGATGGCCGAGGTCTTTCGAGTCGAATATCTCTTCCACCCTGGACTCGAGAACCTGAAGAGCCTGCTGGATGGATCCCTGGATGCACAGCCCCGCCAGCACCGCTTTCCACTCCCTTTTTCCAAATTCCCCTTCATCGACCAGGATTTCGACCCCTTCCGATTTGGCGTCACGGCGGATATAGAGAGCAATCCCATTTTCAATCGAGAGCGGTTGGGGTTCGAAGGCCGGGGACCAGTTGAAACTCTGAATCAGGAGGCCCTGTTTCCAGACCTCGAGTGTCCCCCCTGAATTTCCATCCAGATCGACACTGAGAGTGGATGCCCCTTCATTCCGGTTCAGGCTGAAATAGAGATGTTTGCCATCCGGATATGTGAATTCCACCCCAACCTTTCCATCAAAGCAGTGAATGCCAGGGGTCCGGGTGAGTTTTTCGATCCAGTCGGCAACAAACTGATCCTCCCGAAAGAAGGCCAGGGACTCATTGCACAAGGCCTGTAAAAATTTCCCGCAGGCATTGACCCTGAATCGCCCTTTAACATGAAATGGCAGATCGAGGTTATTTTCCTCCTTCATTTCAGGAAGAAGGAGCAGTGACATCAGATCCTCTTCGTTTTCGACCAGATTCAGTGTTTTGATGAGATAGCGCAGATTTTCCGGATTTCTGCAGTTTTCTGCTCTCTTTGAAAGATCACCCATACTGTATTCTCTATCCATGGAAGATATTCTCCTCCTTTATCTCCCCTTTACAATAAGGTACTGGGCGGATGGAAAAAAAAACTACAAAAAATTTTATCTTGGAAATTATTATTGTGATAAATGAACGTTTAATGATATCTATTACTGATTACCTCGCAGTGACCGAGCGGGCGCATCGCCCGAAGCGGATTGACCTATGAACCACATCAAGTCCAGGCAGCGCGTCGCTGACCACGGCGAGGTCTTCACCCCCGCCGTGGCTGGTCGAGGCCATGCTCGACCTGGTGAAAGGCGAGACGGAGCGCATCGACTCCCGCTTTCTGGAGCCGGCGTGCGGCAGCGGGAACTTCCTTGTCCGCATCCTGCAACGGAAGCTCGCCGCCGTCGAACTCAAGTTCGGGAAGTCGGACTTTGAAAGGCGGCAATACGCCCTTCTCGCCCTGATGTGCACCTACGGGATCGAGCTCCTGGAGGACAACATCGCCGAATGCCGCGCGAACATGCTGGAGGTTCTCGCCAACTACCTGAGGCTTGGGGAATCGGACGAGCTCTATCGGGCCGCTTCCTACGTGCTGTCTCAGAACCTTGTCCACGGCGATGCCCTGAAGATGCGCACGAACGATGATCAGCCGATCACCTTCGCCGAGTGGGGGTATCTGGGGGAAGGGGAAGTACCAGCGGCGTGACTTCCGCCTCGACATCCTCGCCCAATCTGCCGGCTTTCACCGCGGAAGACTCGCTCTTCTCCCTCCTCGGGCGGCACGAACCCTTCCGTCCCCTCCAAGGATTACCCCCCAATGACGTTAAGCCAGTTGGCCGCGCTCGGCGACGCAGAGAGGGAGGTCGCATGAGCACCCAGGCCCGCTTCGCGCTCCGTGGCCGCAACCCGGATGTTCTGACATGCATCGCGAACCTCTCGAACGACGAAGTCTTCACCCCGCCCGAGCTCGCAAACCGGATGCTGGACACGCTGGCCGAGTCATGGGCGGCGGCCAACGGCGGCGCTGACATCTGGGCGGACAGCACGGTGAGGTTCCTCGACCCCGTGCACGAAGTCGGGCGTCTTCCTGCGCGAGATCACCAGCCGGCTGGTGACGGGGCTGGCGGAGGAGATGCCGGAGCTGGAAGCGCGGGTGAACCACATTTTGACCCGGCAGGTGTTCGGCATCGGCATCACCCAACTGACCAGCCTGCTGGCACGGAGGAGCGTGTATTGCTCCAAGCACGCCAACGGCCAGCACTCGGTTGCCGGGGGGGTTCGACAGCGACGCCGGCAATATCTGGTTCGAGCGGATGGAGCACACGTGGCAGGGTGGCAGATGCATTTACTGTGGCAGCAACCAAGCGACCTACGATCGAGGTGACGGGCGTGAAACGCACGCGTATGCGCTCATCCACACTGACAACATCAAGACTCGGGTTGCCGAGTTCTTTGGAGGCGACATGCAATTCGACGTGATCATTGGTAACCCGCCGTACCAGTTGGATGATGGCGGCTTTGGCGCAAGCGCGATCCCCATTTACAACAGATTTGTAGAGCAAGCGAAGGCGCTTGAACCGCGCTTCTTGACGATGGTTATCCCGTCTCGCTGGCTCTTTGGTGGGCGTGGCCTCGACGAGTTCCGGAGGGCCATGCTTATCGACAATCGGATTAGAAGGCTCGTCGACTATCCGGACAGTCGGCAGGTGTTCCCGAGCGTGGATGTTGCGGGAGGTGATCGTGCTACGTTCCTGTGGGACAGAGACAACCCGGGCGATTGTCGCGTTGGTTGAGTTTGAGCACGGGCTAACATCGTCAGAGACCGTGCGCCCACTTCTGGAAGATGGTGCCGAAGTATTCATTCGCAGTAATCGCGCGATTGCCATCCTGCGGAAGGGTAATGGCTGTGGAGACGGGCACAAGGTCACTATCGCTCCCGGAGGCACTGCGCTTCGATAGGCAGGTCAGTTCGCAGAAGCCATTTGGATTGCGGACCTTCTTTCGAGGATCGGATAAGAAGTCGTCGAAGAGCGACGTGTTGGTCTCCCAAAGTGGAGGGCGAGCTTGGGCGCAT
>LMZT01000122.1 GCA_001567115.1 Candidatus Hinthialibacteria bacterium OLB16
ACCAGGAAACTTCGACGTAATTATACACGTTTGAATGGACTAATTCTTAATTATTATTTTGCGGGATCCGGTTTCGGAATCGATTTTTTACGGCTCGGAAGGAACAGATGCTGTTCCAGCAGCCACAGGCAGAAGAGTGAAAAAACAGCGATAAAAACGATGCCCGGTAAAACAACTGCTTTGGTGGTAAAAGCCTTTTCCCGCCCCACAAGCGTGATCGCTCCGATCATGAATCCGGGCAGGAATGCTCCGATCCCCCGGAGTTCAATCCGGCAGGGATACAGCCGCCAGGGGAGGAGCCCAAGCAATGGTGGGATTGTGCAGAAACACAAGGCTCGCGCATAGCCTTCCTCAAAAGGGAGAACATAAAAGTATTGCAGCAGAACGATTCCGATGGTGATGCACACCAGGATTCCATCCAGGCCATCGAATAAACGGATGAATTCCGATATGACCACCAGCCAGAGCACTGTGGCTGGGATCGACCAAAGCCCCAGCTGATGGATTTCTCCAGAAACCCTCAGGGTGTGCATCTGAAATCCAGTCAGAGCCAGGATCAATGCCCCGGATGCAACCGCGCTCAGGCTCCACACATGGCTGTAGCCATCCCTGTCCCCCCCAGCGCCCCAGACCCCAGACCCAGGCCAGGCTGGCCCCCAGACCGAGATGGCGCGACTTCATTTCTTCCGGGGTCAGCCAGAGGTCTTCCTCAAGGTATTGGAGGATATATGCCAGGCAAATGAGGACTCCGAAGAGGAAGGCCAATCCTCCCTCTGATGAAGGGGGAAGGGGGTGTGCTGTTTTTCCCAGGCGTCTGGGTGTAGTCATGTTCCAGGCCAGCGAAATGTAATGGATAAGCCCGGCGAGGAGGCCGCATCCGATACTCAGGAGAAGAACCTCGAAAATATTTGGATTCATTGGGATCGGTCTGGGGCCATTTCTGTACCGGCAAGTATATGGATCTTCTTCCTGAAAAGAATAAGGGGGCTGACTTGCGCCAGCCCCGAAGAAAGTTTCTGTTTGAGAGGGGTCAGGAGTAATTTCAGGCGCGGCGGCGCTTTGCCGCAAGTGCGCCGATTCCAGCCACCATGAGTGCCAGGGTGGTTGGCTCGGGAACTACTGGATCGGTTCCAGACTTGACAAAGTGCTCCACTCCATCATTCCCACACTCCATAACCCAGAACAGCTGGGTGAGGGGATCCTTGGATCCGCCTGTCAGCCCCAAGGCTCCCAGGGAAATCTTGTAAATGATCTCATAAGCCCAGTTGCTGTTGCTGGCGGCACGATACAGGACACCGGAAATATCACCTGCAACCTGATTTCCACCCCGCAGCAGGGTTGGATAAGAGTTCACCCGGTTGTTCCCATCCCCATCATCCGGTTTGTAATTGGGATGGGCGAGCTGATACTGCTCGAAAGTTCCTGTGGCGAATACGGCATTCTGATAGAGCTTTCCAGACTGGAAGGTGGACCAGTTCCCACTGTAGGCCTGTTGAACAACATTGGCATGAGTGGTGGTTGCCAGGCCATAAATGCTTCCGCCACCATTCTGAAAAGATCCGCCGACATTCACATACAGATCCCCGGGCGAGAAATGGGTGACTGAGGTATACGAGTCGCTCCCAACTCCACCGGCTTCAGGAAAATTGGTCTGAACAACCACATACAAAAACCCATTCTTGATGGCCGATCCCATTCCAAAGGTCTCATAAGAGGTCCCCGATGAGGATGCAGCATCATTGGATGGATCACTGGTAAACGACCAGCTCAAGCCCTGGAGTTCGCTGTTGTTGATGGAGAGGGCTGATGCTCCACTCAAACAAACCAGAAACGCCGCTAACATCGAAACGTTCCTTGTGCACTTCATTTTACCTTTCCTCCATAATGTATCACTGTAGAGTTTCTCTCAGGCTATCCGGTGGTTTCCCCCCGCTTGTCTCAGTTGATCCCCTCCGGTTTCCCGGATCGTGTTGAAAAGCCTGAGGTCAATTCATCCCGGGCCTGTCGCCCGGGCAGATTTCCTCTCTGGTTGGAGTTATCGGCCGAAGTGGGTTTCCAGTGAAGAGAAATCTTCAGATTTAAATCAAGAAAATATTATCTAAATTAAAGAAAACCAATATGTTTTGATGAGGTCTATATTACAGCCTCTGGTGCCCATTCACCCGGATCAGGCGCTTACCCCGAATTAGTAGACACGCTGGCGAGGGTGAACTGACGAAGGAGGGAGTGGAAGAAATGAAATAGGAAACGGGAAGGATATATTAGGTGCACACTCCCCCCGATTGAAATGAGAACCTGGCCCGCAAATCACCATCCCCCAGCCCCTTCACTTGTCATCCCCGGCTCGAAAGGAGATCCGGTTCCGCCGCATGTGGATCAGCTGATTCGGATCGGGCGGGCCTCCAGAATCAGATCGGCGGATTTCAATTCATCAATCACATGCTGCTGGACCGGCTGATCCACATTGATGATCTCCAGGGCAATCGGACGGTTCCTGTTGGGTCCCAGCGACATGCCCGAAATGTTGATCCCATTCTTCGCCAGAATAGTCCCCACCAACCCCACCACACCCGGCAGGTCCTTGTTCCTCACCAGCAACAGATGGCCGACCGGTCGCGCCTCAACCTGGTAATCATCGATCATGACAATGCGCGGGACATTCTGCCCCTCGAAGATCGTTCCGGAAATCGAGAGGGTCATCTTGTTGGTCGTGATGGTGACAGTGACCAGATTGGTGAAGCCGGTAGCGGTGCTGCTGGCGAGGGATTCCACGATCAGGCCCTGCATTTTCGCCATGACCTCGGCATTCACGTAATTGACAGTCTCGGGCATCAATGTGGAGATCGTGCCACGCAGGGCACCGGTGGTGATGGGGGCTTCATCCACACGGGTGATGTCCCCCTGGCAGTGAACTGTTATTTTTTCGAAAGTGCCATCAACTATCTGCCCGGCAAACTGCCCGAGCTTGTCCGCCAGCTGGATAAAAGGTCCGAGAATCCTGCGTGATTCGGGATCGAGGCGTGGCATGTTGACCGCATTGCGGACCTCCCGATCCAGCAGGGCATCGGCCACCTGCTCCGCTGTCATAATGGCCACATTGAGCTGGGCTTCATTGGTGCTGGCGCCGAGATGCGGGGTGGTGATGACATTCGGCAGTCCGATCAGAGGGTAGTCTTTGGGAGGCTCGGCGGGGTAAACATCCAATGCAGCCCCGGCAACCTGCCCTGAATTGATCGCTTCCGCCAGGTCATTCTCATTGATCAGCGGGCCGCGCGCTGTGTTCACGACAAAGACCCCGGTTTTCATTTTGGCGATGTTCTCCCTGTTGATAATTCCACGGGTCTCATCGGTGAGAGGGGAATGAAGGGTGATGATATCCGATGTCCTGAATAGCGTATCCAGATCGACCAGCTCGATCCCTTCGCTGGCAGCGATCTCCGGGGAAGTGAATGGATCATACCCGATGGTTCGGATTTCGAATGACTGCGCACGCTTGGCCACCTGCCGCCCGATCCGGCCGAGACCGATGATCCCAAGGGTTTTTCCGCAAGCTTCACGCCCGGTGAATTTTGAACGATCCCAGCCGCCCTGCCGGATCCAGGCATCGGCCTGTGGAATTTTTCGAAGCAGGGCAAGCATCAGCGCCAGGGTGTGTTCAGCCGCTGAGGTGGTATTCCCTTCCGGTGTGTTCATGGCAATGATCCCACGCCGTGTGGCCGCAGCGGTATCGACATTATCGATCCCCACACCCGCGCGTGCGATCACCTTGAGTTTTTTCCCTGCATCGATGACCTCCGCATCGATTTTCGAGGCGGAGCGGACAATCACCGCATCACAATCGACAATCTCCTTCAACAGGTCTTCACGGGAGATTGATTTGCGCGCATCGACATCAAAGCCGGGTGTGTTCTTCAGGATGGATACACCCTCCGCATCGAGGCCATCGCAGATCAGAATTTTGAATTTTGCTTCAGTCATGACTGTATTCCTTGAGAATGAAGTAACCCTTCGGCCAGCCGAAGGTCAAATGGTTCATCGATATCAACAGATCGCTCGGGAGGCATCGGATACAAGACCATCTTGCCCCCCAGCCGATTCTTCTGCTCACGGTAAATAGGGGAGCGTGTGATATAAATCGCTCCATTTTCAACATAAATCGGCTCCAGCTTCTGGCGGCGGGGGCGATGGGAGATATCCCAGGCCGGTATGGCCCTGCCACCATCCACCCTCCAATGGAATTCACGTTTTTCTGTGACTGAAAGAAGTGAATCCGCCCCGCACTGTGTGAAAAGTTTTTCTGCATCCAGGATATCTCTGGAGGTTCGCAGAGGGGATGTCGGCTGCAGCAGGCAGACAACTTCCGGCTCGGAGCGCTGAGCCTCTGCCCACCAGTCCATGGCATGAAGGACTGTCGGCTCGGTCGGAGAGTCATCACGAGCGAGCTCTGCCGGGCGTTGAACCCCCAGGACCCCGCAACCCATTGCATAATCCAGAATCTCTGGATCATCGGAGGATACCAGAATGCCATCGAAAAGGCCCGACTGGCGGGCGGCATGGATGGTGTAGGAAATCATGGGCTGACCCTGAAGCAGAGCAAGATTTTTTTTTGGAATTCCCTTTGAACCACCCCGTGCGGGAATGACAGCAATCCTAGACATCCTCGATTCCTGCCAGCCTGGACATATCATCCTCTCCGCCGGAATCATACAGGTATCGCCCGATCAGATTGACATAATCGCTCCACTTTCGTCCATTCAGTCGAGCCTTGAGAATTTCGCGGGTGAATGCATTCATCTGGGCATCGAGGTCATCAGCCCGGGAGAGGATCAGGGCCTCACGTGTAAGCGGGGGGCGTGCGGCATCCGGGCTGTCGCCATGATGAGAGAGCACCAGGTGGCGCACTTCCATTAACAGGTCCTGCGGGAATCCCTCAATCGAGGCTGCATACTCGCACAATTTGTTGTCACCAAGGATCTGATGCCCGACCAGCCTGCCCACATCACTGTATTCAATGACAGTCGAATAATTGAATTCAAGAACCTTTCCGAGATCATGAAAGATCGCTCCAACCAGCACTGTATCCCTTTTAACAAATGGATACCTCTCGCATAGAACAAGGCAGTTTTTCAGGACCCCGAGGGTATGTTCCGACAACCCGCCAAGATATCCATGGTGCCACTGCTTTCCTCCTGGCGCGCGCAGGAATCCCTCGACAAAAGGGGTATCATTGATGAATCTGGCCAGGAGCTGCAGCAGCCATGGATCCTTGACCGATCGTGCCACTGTTTTGAGTTCTTCCCAGGTCGAAGCAGTATCGATTTCGATCGTTGGAAGAAAATCATCTGGATCCAGGTGGTCGAGGTCATTCAACTTTTCAATTTTTCGAATCGCTACCTGGGGCTTTTCACGATACAGCTCCACCACTCCCTGAACCTGGACAACATCTCCGATCTGCAAGGTCGGATAGATGGCTTCGGCTCCATTCCACATGACCGCAGCGATGCGTCCGGTGCGATCCCCCAGTTTGGCCTGGAGAAACTTTCCACCAGAAAAAGTTTTAAGGGCCATATGGGTCAGAGCAAAGGGGCCATCCAGTGTCTGGCCGGTCTTCAGATCTTTGACGAACAATGTTTTACCGGAAGTGAAGAGTTCTTTTTGCTCGATTTCCATGGAACCAGCCATTTTCTCTAAACCTGATTCAGAGAATAAGGTGAGAGATAACCTTTCGGAAGAGGGATTGCCACCCTCCTTTCCCTTGACAGCCAGGCGACCTCCCCCACACCATGACAACATGCCGATCCTTGAAATCCGAAATCTGCAGAAATCTTTCAGATCGCCTGAGGGTGGGAATCATGTCATCCTCGATATTCCGGAATTTTGCCTGGAGGCCGGACACCAGGCAGCGCTCGAAGGCAGCAGTGGCTCCGGAAAAACCACCCTGCTTAACCTGATTGCGGGGATCCTCCTGCCGGACCAGGGTGAAATCAGGATCGCCTCCCGGAACATCGCTCCCATGAGTGAATCCGACCGGGATCGCTGGCGTGCACTCCACATCGGATATGTCTTCCAGACCTTCAATCTGCTGCAGGGGTATACAGCCCTCGAGAATGTCCTGCTGGGCATGATGTTTGGTTCGGGAGTGGACCTTTCTTTTGCGAAAGAGCTCCTCCACAGGGTGGGCCTTTCAGACCGGATGAATTACCGTCCGGGCCAGCTGTCAGTCGGCCAGCAGCAAAGAGTCGCACTGGCGCGTGCGGTGGCGAATCACCCCCAGCTGGTGCTTGCTGATGAGCCGACCGGAAACCTGGACCGTCAACAGGCCCAGACCGCCCTCGGGCTGCTGAGAGATATCTGCCGTGAGAATGGGGCTGCGCTGCTGCTGGTCAGCCATGACCCGCATGTCCTCAACCAGTTTGAAGAACGGCACAGCCTCGATTCATTGAATTGTGCCGCACAAGGCGGGGGTGAAGAATGAAAAGCGGACATCAGCACCCTTTCCTTGGTGGATTGCCCCTCATTGTCCGGAAGAGCCTTCGCCAGCATCTTCTATCGACAGTGATTACGATTGTGTCTGTCGCCCTGGCTGCCGGGCTGATGATGGCGGTCTTCGCCATCGATTCTCAAACTTACAAGGCATTTACAGGCGGGCCGATGGGCTTCGATGCGGTCCTTGGCGCACGGGGCAGCCAGCTCCAGCTGGTCCTGAACAGCATCTTTCACCTCGAAACTTCCCCGGGCAATATCCCATGGCAGCTCTATACCACGATAAAAGAAGATCCGCGTGTGGAACTCGCCATCCCCTATGCTCTCGGGGATAACTATCGTGGCTACCGGATGGTGGGAACAGTTGAAGAGATATTGACCCGGTTCGAGTATCAGCCCGGCCAGAAATTCTCACTTCAACCGGGAGGAAGAATATTCGATTCCAGCAGAAGGGAAGCGGTGATCGGCTCGTTTGTGGCCCAAAAAACCGGCCTGGGCCTGAACTCTCGTTTCAAACCTTATCATGGCCTGGTGTTCAACGAAGAAGACCAGCATGGCGAAGAATTTCTGGTTGTCGGTGTCCTGGAGCCGACAAACACTCCTGCGGATCGAGTGATCTGGATTCCGATCGAAGGCATTTTCCGGATGGGAGGGCATGTGCTCAGAGGATCCGGAACCGACTATCAGGCCCAATCCGGCCAGGAGATCCCGGATGAGCATAAGGAAGTCAGCTCAGTCATGCTTAAATTCAAAAATCCACAGGCCGGATTTGCTCTCGATCAGACAATCAACAAGCAGGGCAAAGTCGCAACACTGGCATGGCCGCTCGGTTCTGTCATGGCTGAACTGTTTCAGAAGCTCGGCTGGGTCAGCCGGGT
This sequence comes from Candidatus Hinthialibacteria bacterium OLB16, assembly GCA_001567115.1. Lineage (GTDB taxonomy): Bacteria > Hinthialibacterota > Hinthialibacteria > OLB16 > OLB16 > OLB16. The sequence goes on from LMZT01000122.1 coordinate 7,362, forward strand.
CCTCTCTCTGGTGGCCTGCCTGGTGGTTCTTGTGGTTGCCGGGTCTGTGCTTGCCAGCATCTATAACACAATGAATGAACGCCGAAGGGAGTTTGCCATTCTGCGTGCCCTGGGTGCGCGGAAACGCACTGTGTTCAGTGCGATTGTCCTCGAAGCGGCCACGATCTCAGCGCTTGGAGCGCTTCTTGGGTTTGTGATCTATGCCCTGATCCTCGCCTTCGCTGCAGCCATTATCCGGAATCAAACCGGAGTGGTTCTGAATCTTCTGGCCCTGCACCCGGTTCATCTCTTTGCTCCACTCGGGATTATCCTGATCGGAGCACTGGCCGGAATTGTGCCTGCATTCAAGGCGTATGCCACCGATGTGGCATCCAATCTTTCACCACACTCGTAAAGGAGAAAATCGCTGTCCATGTCATCCGCATCCAGCCAGGCTCAAGGACATTCCGAATCAGATGGAAAGGTGAATCTCCAGTTGCTGCCCTGCGGGAATATCGGCATTTTCGATATCGGGGGCAAGGATGCCCCCAGCTTCCTGCACCGCCAGCTCAGCCAGGAAATCCGCAATCTCCAGACAGGCCAGGGAGCATCCACCTGCTTCCTCAACAAGGAAGGGCGAATCCTTCTTTATTTCGACCTCTGGAAAACAGCGGAGGGGTATCAAGCCATCCTTTTTGAATCACAGAAGGAGCAGTTCTTTCCCCTGCTGGACCGGGTCCTGTTTGCTGAAGATGTCCGGATAACCGACAAAACCTCCCAAAAGGCATGTTGGATCCTTTTCGGTGAAGGTGTCCCGGCATGGTTCCATCGGCTGACAGGGGGTGCCGATTGCCAACCCCGCTCCTTTCATGTCATGCAGGCAGAGTCCTCAGCGATGAGTCTGTTTGTGATGGACTGGCTGGTGGTTCCATCTCTGCTGCTGGTGATGGATGGAGAGACTCCTCAAGTCGATCCTTTTTTTGAAAGCCTGAGCATCGAACAAGCCGATTGGGAACAGTTCCATGCGCTGCGTGTGGAGAAGGGAACACCCTGGCCGGAATTCGAAGTGGATGAAACCATGATCCCTTATGAATGCGGCCTCGAAAATGCAATCAGTGTGACCAAGGGGTGTTATGTGGGGCAAGAGATCATTTCCCGGATTCACCACCTCGGCAAACCGCCCCGCATGTTGAGAGGCCTGCTCATCGAGGGCCATGATATTCCAGCTCGGCACCAGCCAGTCCAGGACAGCAAAGGAACCGAGGTTGGAAAAATCCTTTCAGCCTGCTGGTCGGAAAGGTTGCAGTCCGTGATCGCCACCTCCTCCATCCGGGCGAAAGCCTGCCAGCCTGGCGCCACACTGGCTGTGGCAGGGAAAACCGCACAAGTGGCAGTCTTCCCATTTTGAAGTCATTGATCAGTCTCCAAGACAAAAGCGGGACTTTCTTTTAAGATCGGTCTGATTTATTGGCCTGATTCAAGTGCTTTTTCCTCTGGGAGGCGGCTTCAATGCAATCCGGTAAACCAGGCTGGTTTGTCAGCCATGATGTCGATGGTTTTTTCGGGCTGGCGGTGGATAATGTTGTTCAGCTCGTAGTCATTGTCAGTTTATGCACCACTGTCTGCGGAATGCCGGCTGAAATGGTTTTCGGCCGCATTCTTCCAGGAGCCGCCATTTCGGTGGTGGTTGGAAACCTGTTTTATGCCTGGCAGGGGCGCCAGCTGATGCTCAAAACCGGCCGCAAGGATGTGACCGCCCTTCCTTATGGAATCAATACCCCGAGTGTGTTTGCCTACATCTTCCTTGTCATGGCCCCCACATATCGCGCGTCTGGAGATGCCGAGCTGGCCTGGAAAGTGGGTTTGGTGGCCTGCATGGGGAGTGGGTTGATCGAGTTTATTGGAGCCTTTTTTTCGGAGTGGATTCGGAAAAAAACACCACGCGCTGCTCTGCTGTCCACACTGGCTGGAATTGCGGTCACTTTCATTTCGATGGAATTTGCTTTCCAGATCTTCGAACAGCCATTGATTGCATTTGTCCCCCTCGGGATTCTTCTTCTTCAGTACCTGACAGGCATGAGGTATCCCCTCGGAATTCCGGGAGGCCTGCTCGCGATCCTGATCGGCACATTGCTGGCCTGGAGTGGGAGTTTGTTCGGGAATCCAGTCATGGACTCTTCGCGTATCCTTCCGGCAGTTAACAGCTTGGTGTCTATCTCCCTCACCTGTCAGCAGGCTCCTGGGATGAGGCCTGGAGCCTGGGGTGGTCCTATCTGAGTGTGATCATTCCCATGGGGCTGTTCAATGTGATCGGATCCCTGCAGAACATCGAAAGCGCAGAAGCAGCAGGGGACACCTACCCCGCAGCCCCCTCCCTTGCTGTCAACGGGATCGGCACTCTCCTGGCAGCGGCTTTTGGTTCGTGTTTCCCAACCACCATCTATATCGGCCACCCTGGCTGGAAACGGATGGGTGCGCGGGTGGGTTATTCCATCTACAACGCAGTGTTTATCAGCCTGATCTGCTTCCTGGGAGCCATGCCGCTGGTTCTGGCGCTGATTCCGATGGAGGCCGGGGTTCCTGTCGTTCTCTGGATTGGAATCATCATCACCGCCCAGGCCTTTCAGACCACCCCGAAGGAGCATGCCCCGGCGGTGGCGGTCGGGCTTTTTCCAGCAGTTGCTGCCTGGGGTTTTCAGATGATATCGAGCACCCTGGCCGCTTCAGGAAAAACCCTTGGGGAAGTAATGCCCATCTTTGAAACTGCCGGCAGCCATATTCCTGGTTTGATCGCTCTGAGCCAGGGATTTATTTTGAGCTGCATGATCTGGGCGGCAGCGACAGTGGCATTGATCGAAACTAAATTCACTCATGCGGGGATCTGGATGTTTCTCGCGGCCATTCTGTCGGCGCTGGGAATCATTCACTCCTACCAGATGATCGAGGGATCGGTCGCCAATCATTTCGGCTGGTGGACTTTTCCGGAATTTTCCTGGGCCTACCTCATGGTGGGAGTGTTCTTCTGTGCCTTCGGCTGGTGGTTCAGGAAAAACCCACAAACCCCCACCGGGATGATCGATGGCTGAATGAGCCTACTGTTTTCTCCCGGCCAAGGCATTTCTCAGGTGTGCTTCAAGGTCAACGAGTGATATCCCGGCCAGGGAATCGAGATGAATATCCGCTCCATTGAGAGACAACCGGCTTGTGATCGGGTTCGGGACAGCCGCACAGTATAATCCAGCGCGTTTCGCAGCGGTGACGCCATTAGGTGAATCCTCGATCGCCAGTGCTTCATGGCCGGCTATCCCAAAAAAATCAAGGACAGAAAGATACAAATCCGGGGCAGGTTTGGCCTGTGTGACATCTTCCACTGTTCGCACACATTGAAAGTAATCTCTCAGACCGGTGCGGTTGAGATGTTTCTCCACCCAGTCCCGTCCGGCGCTCGATGCCAGGCCAATCGCAATCCCTTTGGATTTCACTTCACCAAGGAGAGAAATTATTCCCGGGCGTGGATCTTCCTTTTCGACCAGGCTGTAAAACCTCCGTTTCCGTTCTGATTGCCACTTCTCACGGTCCACTGGATGGCCGATCTGCATTTCGAGGTTTTCGAACAGATCCACCGGAGAGGGGTTCGTCCCCAGAGACAAGGCCCAGAACTCCAGTGGCAGCTCGCAGCCATGCTCGCTGTAGATGCTGGCCAGGGAGTCATAGTCTGGCGTCTCCGTATCCAGCAGGGTTCCATCAAAATCAAACACCAGCAGGCGGATCATGAATCCCCGTCCTGTTTATACTTCAGTTCGTAAATCAGATAATCCATGCGGGACATTCCGAGTTTCTCATAGGTTGCCAGAGCGGGCTGGTTATGCCGGTCCACATACAGGCGCAGGCCAACTGCATCCGGGTCCTGGCGCACCTGCTCAACAATCCATTCGAATATTTTACGGAAATATCCCTGCCTTCGATAATCGGGATGGATGTAGACGCTCTGGATCCACCAGATGAGGCCATTTTCCCAGTCACTCCACTCAAAAGTGATCATGGTTTGCCCGATCACCTGGCCCTGAATTTCCGCTACAAAGTAACGGCAATAGGCTGGATGTTCGAGAGCGCGGGCCACTCCACCGGCTACAACATTTCTGTCCAGCAGGCGCCCCTCGCTCTCCATGGCGAGGTGGCAGTTGAACGAAGCAATTGTTTCGCAATCGCAGGCAGCGGCGGGGCGGATGACAAGGTCAACTTCCATGAATCGAATCGGTTCCTTCCCGGGAAGATCCCACAACTGATAAAGACAGGGGTTTTGACTGCACAACTCTTATTGACAAAGAGAGTGCCGTCTAGTGGGGAACATGGTACACTGGGAATGGCAAGTCACAGGGAACCATCGCTGCCACAAGCGGCTGAAAAGCCTGACTTGAGGGAGAGGAAAGTCCGGACTGCAACAGGCCAGGGTGCTGGGTAATTCCCAGGGGTGTGAAACGAAAGGTTCATGCCACGGAAAGCGCCACAGAAAAAACACCGCCATTTCGTTCAGAAGTGGTAAGGGTGAAAAGGCGTCGGTAAGAGCGCACCAGCGGCTGGGTGACCAGCCGGCTTGGCAAGCCCCACCTGCAGCAAGACCAAATAGGGGATAAGGGCTGGCCTGTCCTGATCGAGTCCCGGGTTGGTCGCTGGAGCCGTATGGAAACATCCGGCCTAGAGGAATGATGGTTGGGGATTCCTTTTGGAATCCTGACAGAATCCGGCTTACACCTGTGGCTTGCCGATAAATCGGATGATGGTGCCGTGAGGTATTTCAAGCGGGTTAAGCCAGCGATTCCGGCTCAAGCATAGCCTCGCTCAATCCACCAGCTCGCGCAGCTGGGCCAGGTACTTCGGAACTCCCACCAGCGCTGGCTCGTCGGCTTCGTATTCCAGTGCGACATACCCGCGATACCCTGAATCTTTTATGATCGACATCACCTTCTTCAGATCGGCGGGCACTTTGCCTTTCCCACCCGGGTTGATCTGCGCTTTGACCTGCACATTCACAGCATAGGGAGCCATGATGGCCAGATCTTTATAGGGGTCTTCGGAGGTGAAGTTGCCGCCATCCAGATTGACTCCGAACCAGGGTGATTTCACCGCCCGTACAATTGGAAGCATGTTGTCGGCCGTGTCGACTATTCCTCCATGGTTTTCGAGCGCCAGGTAAACTCCTTTGGTTCCGGCGTAATCGCAGGCGACTTCAAGTGTCTCAATGCAGTAAGCCCGAGCCTTTTCGATGTCATCGCCCGGCTGGATCCTCCCCGCAAAGACCCGGATGCAGGGGGCCCCGAGGAGTGCGGCATGATCGACCCAAGTGCGGGTGAGTTCGAGCTGTTTGTCGCGGTCCGGGCCGGGGGGGTAGGTGAAAGTGTTCCCAATCGCGGTTCCTGAGATATCCAGCCCTTCGAGGAATGCACGCTGCTTCAATCTCAGAATGTATTCAGGAGTGACCGGTTCGGGAAAGTAATAAGAAGTTGGCTCGATGGCATCGAGGCCTTCGCGGACAGCGATATCGATGAAGCCCTCATGCAGAGTCATTTGAGGAGGTTCCGCCTTGAGCTCATTTCGAAAAGAGTATGCAGCGATGCTGAGCTTGATCCTCTTTCCCGGGTTTCGTGAGACAGGTTCCATGGCCTGAGTGGAGGAGCAATTCAGCCCCCCTGTGAGCAAAGCCAATCCGGCCGCCTTAAGAATACCACGTCTTCCAGTATCCATGTCCGCATCCTTTCCGTTCAGGTCAATCCATCCCCGTTGTGTATCGTCACAAAATGAGAAATTGGAGTCAACCGTAATATCAGGATTGTGCTAATATCGGCTTGTTGAATCTGTCTTGAGGGCTTTGTTCTACAGAACGGGCTCTTTTCTGAATCCTTTCATACAGGAATGGAAGTATGCTGGCCTTATCCATGATCGATGGAGTGATTGTTGGCCTGTACCTGATTGCAACCATGGCGGCCGGGATCATGGTGCGCCGTTATGTGGGCAAGGTGGAGCATTACCTGGTCGCCGGCCGCGAAATGAACCTCTATCTGGGTATCGCCTCGCTGGCCGCCACCGAATTTGGCGTGGTGACCTGCATGTACTCGGCACAGAATGGTTATGACAAAGGATTTGCGGGGGCCACACCCGGCCTCCTGATGGCTCTGGCGATGCTGGTGGTTGGCTTGACCGGATTCTGTGTAAAGCCATTGCGTGATTCAGGGGTGATCACCATCCCGGAGCTGTTCGAAAAGAAATTCGGCCCCAGGATCCGTTGGATGAGTGGCGTGGTGATTGTCCTTGGGGGACTTCTGAACATGGGAGTTTTTCTGCGGACAGGCGGAGAATTTCTGGTTCATGTCACCGGGATGAATGAGGACTGGCTTGAGGAGACCATGACAATCCTCCTCGTCTGTGTCGCCTTATACACCATCCTGGGAGGCATGTTGTCCGTTCTGGTGACAGATTATATCCAGTTCATTTTCATGAGCATCGGCCTCCTGGCAGTCACGGTTCAGATTCTCTGGCAGATTGGCTGGGAACGTCTGGTCGATACTGTCCAGGTTCACCATGGACCGGGGGGCTTCAACCCCTTTATCCATCCCCAGATGGGGACTTCCTATGTTGTCTTCAATGCCCTGCTGAATACCGCCGCTGTGCTGACATGGCAGACCACGATCCAGCGGGTGCTGGCGGCCAGGGACACACAGACAGGCCGGAAGATCTATGTTGCCACCAGCTATTTTTTTGTGTGCCGTTTTTTTATTCCAACGGTCTGGGGGATCGCTGCCCTGGCGACGCTTCCGCCACTTGCCGAAGGGGCAAAGACATTGTTTGCCATGCCATCCTTCTTGAGCTCCTTTGTTCCCACCGGGTTGATGGGCATCCTCATCGCGGCCATGCTGGCGGCCGATATGTCCACCGATTCCTCCTATATGCTGACCTGGGGCAGTGTCATATATAACGATATCCTCGCCCCTTTCCGGAGAAAGCCATGGCCTGAAAAGAAAGGGCTGATTGCAAACCGTTTTATTGTGGCCCTGATCGGGGTGTTTCTCCTGTTCTATGGCCTGTGGTATCCCCTCTCAGGTGATTTGTGGACCTATCTGGGAGTTACCGGAACCATCTACCTCTCAAGCATGTCTGTGCTGCTGATCGCCTGCTGCTACTGGAAAAAAGCGAACAGCTGGGGGGCTGCCGGAGCGATCCTTGCGGGGGCTTTTTTTCCGGTTGCCTTTCTGGTGATGGAACAGCTTCCATCAACCCGTGACCTGGCTCAATCCATCGGCCCCTATCGTTCCGGGATTGCGTCCTATGTCCTGTCGGCAGGCGCCATGATTCTGGGATCCTGGCTGAAAATCTCATTGAAAGGGAATAGCCGGCATGATTGATTCAACACACTGGTTCTGGTGGTCGATCACAGCTTTTACCCTGGTCTGGTATTCGTCGATTACGCTTTATGTCACTGTGCGCGGAGCTGCAGACATCCGTGAGATGCTGAAGAGATTGCAGGCTCAAACAGAGGGTGCTGTGGAATCCGATGATCCGATGGAGCCTGACATCCGGAGCTCTCAACCGAGGTAAACAAAACCGATCGCAACCAGCAGCCACAGGATAATGTTGATTGTCATCCGCCAGTCGCTGAACAGAATCTCGGCAGGATCCCCACCCATTTCACGTTTGTGAATCAAATAGAGGTAGCGGAAAATCCCGTAGATCACAAAAGGAACAGTCCAGATCAGATTCTTTTTCCCACCCACTGCCACCTGTGTGTATAGGGCATAAAAAACCAGGATCGAGGCTGTGGTCACCCCCATCATCTGTTCAAGCAGGTCTGTGCTGTATTCCTTGAGAATCGCACGATGATTGGCGGCGCCTTCCACCATCACCAGCTCATGGCGGCGTTTTCCGATGGCGAGCAGCAGTGCCAGCAGAAAAGTGCATAACCACAGGTAATTTGAAATTTCGACACCGATCACCACACCACCCGCCTCGACACGCAACAAATAACCAAAAGCCACAATCATGACATCGAGGATGACTTCATGCTTCAGGTACATGGTGTATGCCAGATTCAGGACGACATAAATGGCCAGAATCAAGGTGAACAGAGGGGCCAGCCACCAGGAGATGGCGAATCCGGCCACAAGAAAACACAATGCCGAATTCCGCGCTGTTGCGATGGTCAAATCACCATTGGCGATGGGACGGAATTTCTTGGTGGGGTGGAGGCGATCCTTCTCCACATCACGGATATCATTGATCAGGTAAACCGCGCCAGCCACCAGGCAGAAAACCGCAAAGGTCAGCAGACTGAGCAGATCCGCCTTCAGCTCTCCCAGTTTCGGGGCAAAGACCAGAGCGGCAAAGACAAAGGCATTTTTTGTCCACTGGCGCGGCCGTGTTCCTTTGAATATCGCACGCAGAGGGATCATTTCTGCTGGCCTTCATTCAGATGATGCCATTTGATCACCAGAAAATCCTCAAAACCAACTGAGTTCCAGAAAGCCATCCCGGCGGTATTCTCAGGCGAGACATTCAATTGGACGACCTCGATTTCTTTTCGTTTGAACCAACGGACAGCCCGTGCCCAGAGCTCACCTCCAGCCCCTGTGCGGCGATGAGTGCGGGCAACCGACAGCTCCGCTACAAAGCCGTAACGTTTGACCCGGAAGTAGGGTGGATTCATCAAAACCATGACTAAAATATATCCCAGGATCTCATCCGCCTGCTCGGCAACAAAAACCGCAATTTCGGAATTGCTCATCATCTCTTCGAGCTGGCGCGAATATTCACCTGAAGACTGGGCATCCATCTCAAAGCGTCTGTCCCGGCTTTCATGTTCCAGCATCATCTCCAGCCACAAGGAGGCGACAGCATCGATATCGTTCAACCTCGCTCGCCTGATGAGCATAATCGGATCGGGAAATTATTACTTGGGGAGATCGACTGGCCCCATCACCAGTGCAGCCATATCTTCGGTATCTGTCAGATTGCAGAAAGGCATCAACCCGTACCCATACCACAGATAACCTTCTGCCGGAGGGGCTGTGATATAGAGAAGGACCGAGTTGGGCTGGTCCGGATCGACTGCAGCCTTATAAATCCTCGAGAGATCCTCTCCGGTTTTCGATCGGATCGAGAACCCGGACACTCTTCCTTTGGGAGACATCAGCTTGCCGGTCCCGCCTTTGAAAACAACCCGATAGAAGCCTTCCCCTTTTTCCACACGGTCGAAACGAGGCCCGGCAGAGGGAGACCCCAGAGCCAGGTTCGCCAGTCTTTTTCCCAGGCGCTTCAGTCCATCTGTGCCGATATGGATCAGGTCATCCAGCGCCAGATCGACTGCAGTGACAACTCCCACATTTGGGATCAGTGTTTCACAGCTGCGCTGCTGATCCTGAATGGAGTTCCAGTTTGCGGGGGTGAAAGGCAAAGGAGGGTCGGTTTGTGCGACACAACCGATCTGGACATAAAAAAACGGCAGATTGGGATCCCCGGTATCCTGGCGGATCGCTTCGACCAGGCGGATGAAGCTGGGTGTAAAAGTCTTCGGCAGTTCGTCATTGCCGGCATCGGATTCTCCCTGATACCAGAGCATTCCCCGAACTTTTCCGCCGACCGCTTTAAAGGCGGACAGGAATGAGCCATACAGCGAATCGCCCCCTTTATCACGGTGGTCTGGATTCCACTGCTCCATGGAAGTTCCGCCATGTGCTACCGGCACCAATCCAATCGGAATGCCGGTTCGCGCCACCATCTGTTTCGCGAAAGGAAGCCCCAGGCCGGCTCCTTTCGTGGATGCTGCGGCGGTTTTGTTGGCCTCTTCCAGAGAAGGCAGCGGAGATTCCCCACGCCGGTCGAAGAAATGAACCCGGTCAACTGACTCATATAAACGATGGATCGGCTCACTGGCCTCATCCCACTGATGGCGCATCCGATAGACATTGATGCGTTCGGAAGGCTCTTCCACATTGATCATGTCACCGACACCTTCCATGTTGGACTGGCCCCCGAGGAGCCAGAGATCCCCGACAAGAACTCTCTGGACAATATGGCTGGCGATTTTCGAACCATCGGTCGCTTCGAGAACAAATTCGAAAGCATAGGGGCCACCCGTTGGCAGGCTGGAAATCAATCCCTTCCAGGAACCCCCGGCAGCAGTACCGATTTGTAAACGATTGAAATTTTCAAGGAGCTTTTCCTCACTGGTGACCGAAACTTTCACAATTCCGTTGGCCGTGGCAGATCCTTCGACCCGAAATGTCACCGTATCGGTTGCCCCCCTCTGAA
>LMZT01000123.1 GCA_001567115.1 Candidatus Hinthialibacteria bacterium OLB16
CATACAATTACTGTTTCTGTTCTTTACGAAGGGGAGGATTGAAAAATCCTCCCTCTTTTATTTTTGCTAAGGTCCATCTCCGTTTCCGCCGATAGTTTCCTCGACAGCCCAGCTCGGGCGTGTGATTTTATGAGGAGGTTTGAAAAAGCATGAAACGGGTAGTTATGGGTCTTGTTGTGGTTCTTGCTTTGGGCCTTGCCGTCGCGCCCAGCCATGCGTTCCTGTTCGGGAACTGCTGCTGTACCTGCCAAACCAGCTGTTGTGCGGTTGCTCCTTACGAGGTGAAAGTGTCGTATACACCGATCCAACCCCAGCCGGGTGAGTGCACCTACTGCACCTGCCTGCCGTATGGTTGTCCGGATGGCGCGCCGATCTGTCCGCCCTGTGGACCGATGGCGGGTGGTTGTGCACCTTGTGGCTCACCTTGTGGCATGGCGGCTCCCTGTGGATCCGGGTGCGGAATTCTGGCAGCTCCCTGTGGCTGTGTGGTTCCCATCATTTCCGGGGCCTGCGGCCTGGTTGGTGGCATCCTGGATTGCGCCTGTGGCATTGTCAGCGGCGTCCTCGGATGCCTCGGCTGTGCTCCCTGCGGAATGGGCATGGGCTGCGGCCCTTGCGGTGGCGGCGGCATGATGCCGGTCGCTCAATAACCAGCCAGCACCACGAAACATCTGTTGTTCAGAAAGAATCGGGAGGGTTTCCAAGCCCTCCCTTTCTTATTTTCAGATCGCCCCGCTCGGGGTATACATTCCTTATGACATCCTACCGCCTCGACCTGCAGTACCAGGGGGCCTTCTTTCATGGGTGGCAGTTTCAGCCGAATGCCTTCACAGTCGAGCAGGCGCTCGGTGAGGCCTACCAGTCATTTCTCAAAAGCCCGGTGCGTGTCGATGGTTCGGGCCGGACCGACACCGGGGTCCATGCCCGTCATCAGGTGGCGGTGCTGCATACATCGGTTTCAATTCCGCATACTGCCATACTCAAAGGGATTCAGGCTTACCTGCCGGAGGGGCTTTCGGTATTCCAGGCCCAGGCGGTCGATGCAGGCTGGTCGCCGCGCCCGGCAATTTCCCGCCAGTACCGTTATTTTCTGTGGAAAATGACTCCTCCACCCCTTTTTTACCGCCCCTTTTCCGCCTGGACCCATTATGATCTGAACCTGGATGCCATGTGTGAGGCTTCGGATCACCTGATTGGTGAGAAGGACTTTTCATCTTTCCGTGGGGCGGGGTGCACCGCACGCCACCCGATCCGCCGGATCGAACGGATTATGGTCCTGAATCGTGGGACCCACTGGGAGTTTCGGGTGACAGGAAATGCTTTTTTAAGGCAGATGGTCCGTATTCTGGTCGGGACTCTGGTGGAGGTCGGCCAGGGGAAAAAGGTCCCTTCGCAAGTTCCTGATATTCTCGCGGCCCGGGATCGGAGGGAGGCGGGCTTGACCTTGCCCCCACAGGGGCTTTTTCTCTGGAAGATCGATCTGCCGGGAGATCCTCCTCTTCAAATACCACCGACCTGCTGGGAAATCCCCATGGCATGAAACGAATTTCACTCCATGTATGACAGAGCGGGTTCTTCCGGTTAATATCGGCTGGAGGGATTCAAGAAACCAGAAAGAGCAGGTGAATCCACAGGCGGGTGCTGCGTCTAAGATTGTGCAGGCACGCTTTGTGTGCGGGCAGATTGCGGGTGCAGGAAACACATTTTCACACCATAATGAATGGCATGTGTGTCCCGCAGAAGACCTTGTTTTAAGTTTGTCAACAATCAGAAAAGACTGCCAGGAGGAGCTCGATGATGAAAACAGGATTCAGGTTATTGTCGGTCACGATTCTCGCTGTGGCATGGTTCATGCCACCGAATCCAGGAATGGCCCAGGAGGCAGGCGGCCCGGTGCCATCGATTACCGAAGGGATTCAACTGACTGTCTATAACAACAACCTGGCGGTGGTTAAAGACCGCCGGAAGATGACTCTGCCGCAGGGAGAGGGGACTGTCACCTTTACCGATGTGGCCACACAGATCGATCCGACTTCAGTCCATTTCGAAAGCCTCTCAGACCCGGCCGGAACCAGCATCCTCGAGCAGAATTATGAGTATGATCTTGTCGGCCCAACCAAGCTGCTCGACAAATATATCGATGCGAAAATCCAGGTGGTGACAGAAGATGGAGGGGTCTTTGCGGGGACTCTGCTTTCTCAGAATGAAGGCAAAATCGTCCTGCGCGATGACAGCGGCATGATCAAGGTCTTTACTGGAAATGAAACTGTGGTGCGAATCGAACTGCTCAGCCTGCCGGATGGGTTGCTGACACGCCCCACACTCCTCTGGAAGACACAATCCACACAGGGGGGCAGCCAGATCTGCCAGGTCACCTACATGACAGGCGGGATCGGCTGGAAAGCGGACTATGTCATGGTGGTGAATGACAAGGATTCCGAGGTGGGTCTCCAGGGCTGGGTCACATTGGACAATCAGTCCGGGGCTGCCTACAAGCAGGCGCGCCTCAAGCTGATCGCCGGGGATGTCAATCGCGTGCAGGAGGAAAGTTATGGCCAGGCGATTCCGAAAAGAGCGGTGATGGCCGCAGCCATGGATGCTCCTGCTCCCTTTGAAGAAAAGACCTTCTTTGAATACCACATGTACACACTCCAGCGCCCGACCACCATCCGCCAGGCCCAGACCAAACAGGTCCAGCTTTTCTCGGCAACAAATGTCCCTGCCAAAAAGGTGTTTGTTTATAATGGGGCGCAGAATGGAAAGAAAGTCGAAGTGAAAATGGAGTTCAAGAACTCCAAGGAAAACAACATGGGGATGCCCCTGCCGAAAGGAAAGATTCGCGCCTTCAAAGCCGACAGCGATGGTTCGCTCGAGTTTGTCGGTGAAGACCAGATCGATCACACACCAAAGAATGAGGAACTGCGGGTGCTGCTCGGGAATGCCTTTGACATAACAGGAGAAAGAAACCAGATGGAGCACCGCCAGATCACCCAGGTGGTGTCCGAGGATACCTGGGAGATCAAGCTGCGGAACCACAAGACAGAACCGGTGACCATCAAGGTGGTCGAGCCGCAGTGGGGTGACTGGAAGGTGATTCGTTCCAACTTCCCGGAGAAAAAGAAAGATGCAAAGACTCTTGAGTTTGAAATTCAGGTTGCTCCGGATGAGGAGAAAATCCTCAACTACACAGTCCAGACCCGTTGATTGTATCCACCCGGAAGAGAGGAGAGATGGCGATGAAATCCCTCCTCTTTTTCGGGATGCAAGGCTTCAGTAAATGACAGAAATCGCGGAACAGCCATCCTGGTTGGAGGTTGCGCCTTCATGGCGCAAAGAGGCGCTCCTGCTTGTGCCTGCAGTGGGGATAACCCTGATCGGAATCTACCTGCTGTCGGGTTCGGAGCCGGACTATCTTTCCGGGCTGCGGCCCTGGCTCAAGCAGAGCCTTTTCGGAGCCTGCGGCATCCTGCTCGGGCTGCTGATATCCAGGCTTCCGATGACATTTTTCATCACGATCGCACCGGCCTGCTATGTGCTCAATCTGGCTCTGATCCTTTCCTTGAAGTGGATCGGAACCGAACGGGGCGGGGCGGTATCCTGGATCGATATCGGCCCCTTCCGCTTCCAGCCATCGGAGACAATGAAGATATTCACGATCCTGATCCTGGCACAGTTTCTCTGTCCGCTGAAATCGAGTGTGGGATTTCGCTCATTTCTGGAAGCGGCTCTGGCGGCGGCGGTTCCAGCGGCTTTAATTCTGCTGCAGCCGGACCTGGGCACAGCGATGGTGTTTGTCGGGATTTTAATGGCCTGCCTGCATGGTTCGCGTGTCCCGAGGCGTTATATCAGCCTGCTTCTGATCCCTCTGTGGGCCTGTGTGGCGCTTCCTGGAGAGGTGCTGACCTGGATCATCTGGGGAGCCGGGATGGCGCTCTGGTTGTTGATGATCGCCTGGAAGGGGGAATCGAAGACGCGCCTGGCCCTGTTCCTGGTCGCTCATGTTCTGACCGTGGCCCTGGTTGTCCAGGGGGTCAAACCACTCTGGAATCACCTGCTCAAGCCACATCAGAGGGACCGTCTGGTCGGATTCATCGAGCGCACCGATTCGGATACACGGGATCTGAGTCCGGCGGCCTACCACCTTCGGCAATCACTGATTGCCATTTCATCGGGGGGATTCCTCGGCCAGGGGCTTGGGCAGGGCCTCCAGAGCAGCCATGGATTCATTCCGATGATGCGGACTGATTTCATTTTTTCGGTCCTGGCGGAGGAGTTAGGGTTTGCCGGGGCAATGATTCTATTCGGATTGATAATCCTCCTTTTTTTGGAGTCAATTCACCATGCCTCTCATGCCGATACTTGGAGAGAGAGCACAGTTGTGTTCGGGGTTATGGGGATGTGGGCAGCCCATACCTTTGTCAACCTGGGGATGACGATGGGATTGATGCCGATAACCGGGATTCCGTTTCCGTTTCTTTCGTATGGAGGCAGTTCCCTGATAACCAATTATCTGGGCCTTGGGTTGATTCTGTCTGCAGCCCGCCGTTCACGGGTGAAGGTGGAACAGGCATTTTAATGCTGTGATATTTAGATTAAACTTTGAATATGGAGTCAGTTCTTTACTAAAGTATCCCAAGTTTATGTCAATCAACAGGTTGCCATCTCAGTCTGGTTGGATATCCAGATCCTGGAAAGGGATTCTTCTGGCTCTTTCTGTTTTTTGCTGTGTCCTCATCCTCGGTTGTTCCTCAGCCTCAAAGAAGACTGAACCAAAAGAACTGGCGAAACTGTCGCTGGATGCCCAGGAAGAAGCTCAGAAATTGCGTGATCAGGGCAACCTTCAGGCGGCTGCGGCCAAATACCAGGAATCGCTCCGTTACCGCCCCAGTCCGAGCGCCCATTTCGAGCTGGGCGGGCTGCTTGAAAAGCAGGGGAAATATGATGAGGCGCGTTCTCAATATGAGCTGGCGCTGGCCAAGAACCCGGATATGCCCGAGGCTGATGAAGCCCTGGATCGCCTGGCGGCCCGTGAGGAGCTGGGATCTCCAGTTCCGGACAAAGGGCCGGCTGTCGCTGCTTCTCAGCGGTCTAAGAGTGCATCCTCCGAGTCTTCACAGGAACCTGTTCCGACCCCCGCCCCAACCCAGCCTGCGGTGGTGCTGACGCCTGAAGAAAAAGACATTTTCGATGAAGATCGAAAGTTTCTTGAAATGAGTGAACTCCAGCCACCAAAAGAAGATTCCGACATCGCCAGACGAGGCTCACCCCCTGAAGAACACTATTCGGACCCCGACAATGAATACTTCCCGGAGGAGCAGGATGAACTGACCGGCTTCGGCCGTGGTTCGGAGCCGGTTCGCACAACTCCCGGCGAGGAGCTCCTCCAGCCGACCCAGCCAAAAGTATCCACCACCAAATCCTCCCGCCCGCAGCGAACTCAGGATCTCTCACCGGTCAAGGAGAAAACATTGCGTGGGGGCCGGGGGCTGTTGAACAGCCTGGAACACCCTCCGGAGATTCATCTGGCCAGCGCGAGGGAAGACGAGTTCAATGGGATTCCTCCGGCGAATTGGATGGAGGCCCAGGTATTTACGGCAGTGGACCCGTATTCAGAAATGGCTGAAGCCCTCCAGGTCGCACGTTCGGGACGGCCGGGTGAAAGAGGCCTGGGAGGAGGACGAAAACTCCCCAAAGAGGCTCCTCTCCCTCCTGCTGGAAAAGCACAGGCACGTTCGGTTCCCGCTGCTCCGGAAAATTTTACTCTGGAAGACCGAAGCAAGGCACCGCGCCCGACAGCGGTCCCCAAGGCTCAGCCTTCGACACCCCCTGAGGAGAAGAAAGGTTTCTGGGCACGGACCTTTGGACCGGAGGAAATCACCTATCCTGATCCTCCCACTCCTGAAGCCGAGAAAGCGCTTCCATCTCCTTATGGCACCGGGCGTGAAGAGCTGGATGTTCGTCCATTCCACATGGACCGCCTCAAAGGAAAGCGGAAAGTGGAGTTCGATGTCCAGGTCTGCAAAGATCGTTATTACAAAGAGAAGGACCTCGAGGGGGCGGTGCGCTGTTTCAACGACAAGAAAATTGATTTCCCGGAAAATGCGTTGATTTACTACGAGCTCGGCCTGGTACTGGAAGATGCCGGCAATTATCCGCTGGCGCGCAAGAACATGGAACTCGCGGTGCGTTATGACCCCACGAATGAGGAGTATAAAAAGACCCTGGCGCGCCTGGATGTTGGACGCGCCCGGTCGCTGAGGGTCGATGGAAATTACGCGGCTGCCCTCAGCATTCTGCGCCGCACCATCGAGCGTTACCCGGATATGGTCGAGGCTCATCGCGAACTGGGCCGTGTTTATGCCACGGATGCCATGGCCAAGGAGAGGGGATTGGAGGAAGGGACGCCCTCATCAGCCGATCTGGCGGCGATCATCAAACGCACCTGGAATTATGCCGAGCAGGCTTACCAGGAGGTGGTTGCGCTTTCGGATGGTGATTACAAGGACTGGTATAATCTGGGGGTTGCCATCCAGAAACAGAACCAGGATGAAAAGCGGACCTCTGCGATCAAGGCCTACGAAAGATCGATCACCCTCAATCCGGATTACCCCAATGCCCACTACCATCTCGGCATTCTGTATGAGTCTTCAAATGTTTCCAAAGCCCAGGAGCATTATGAAATTGCTCTCCGCCAGGCACGCCAGATGCCGAAGGAGGAGGGCCAGGACCTGGTCATGCGGTGCCTGGCATCGCTGGGTGAGTTGAACTGGCGGATCGGGAACAAAGAAAAGGCGGCTGAATACCTGACCGAATACATCCAGTTCGCCCCGGGTGATGCCTATATCGAGCAGATGCTGAACCAGATTACCTCAGAGCCGATCGGCGCCAGCGAGTAGTTTCTCATTCGATCGAAGGGCCACATTCCAGCAGGCCCGGGTGGATTGTCTTTCCAGAAAGTCAGGCAAATTTCAGGTGTCATGAGTGCCGTCCCCTCAACCAAATGAGGGAACAGGCGCCATGGGGTGGGTCTGGCCTGCCGGGTGTCAGCTGGTGGAAGAGGGTTGGCGGCGCTTGATCATCGTGACTTCATTGCCCGCTTCATTGAAAAACAGGTCATCCATGAAGCAGCGCACCAGCAGGAGGCCGCGCCCATGCTCGCGCAGAAGATTCTCCGGGTTGGTCGGATCGGGCAGATTCCGATGATCGAAGCCTTCTCCGGGATCCTTGATGTGGAAGATGGCTTCATCAGGGGAATAGACCGCGCGCAGGTGGATCAGCCGGTTGGCGTATTCCGGATGGTTTTCACGCTCTTGAACAATCTGTTCGTAAGCCATGTGGCCATCCGGGAGATCCCGTACGGATGAGTCGATCTGAAGCGCGCCATAAGCGATTGCGTTGTTGAGAACTTCATCCAGGGCGAGGAAGACATTCTTCATTTCTGCTTCCGGAATGATGTGCAGGGGAACAAGCGGATCGAGCAGGTGCTGGATCACCGGGTCGGTCTGTTCGCGCCGTGGAGGAATCGTGAGGTTCAGTTCCATCGAATCGAGGAAGTCATAGATGATTTTGCGGCGCTCAGCCCGTCCGACCACCTCGATAGCGCGAACCACTGAGGGGAGAATCTCACGCAGTTCAAAAGGCTTCCGCAGGAAGTTGACCGCTCCGAGGCGCAGGGCCTCGATGGCATCCTGCATGTCGCCGTACCCTGTGAAGACCACGACAGGAAGGAAAGGATTGATTTCACGGATTTTCCGCAGCAGCCCGAGTCCACCCAGATTCGGCATCTGCAGATCGGTGATAACCAGCGAGTAAGTGCTGGCTTCCAGCTTGTGGTAAGCGACCTCGCCATCTTCGGCCAGGTCGACATCGTATCTTCCGTCACGCTGGAACAGAGTCGCGAGAAGGGATCGAATGACTTCTTCATCATCCACAATCAGGATTTTTGGTTTTTCTGTGTGGTTGCTTTCCAAGGCTTCAGCCCCCTCCTACAAAACGGAGGATTTCGAGACAGTCGTTCTCGTGGATCGGGGTCTGGTCGACATCATTGCGTTTGATGACAGCCTGATTCAATTCCACAACCACCTGGCGTGCATCCAGACCCAGTGCGGGCAGAAGCTCGCCAACAGTACTAACCTTATCGACCTCTCGGGCTTCTCCATTGATTGTTAATTTCATATCGGTCTTCTCTGATGAGGCAGGTTTTCAAACCGGCCCTCCTGAATGCTATCATAGCGAAGACAGGGCGGATCAACAAACCCGCCTTGAATCCGGATGAGTCCACCTTTTCAGTTTGTTGTGTGGATGCGGTTAAATCAACTTGTGTGATAAATTTGAGGTAATGACCAGCCCATCACAGATTGTCCGGCGTTCACTGGCGAACTTTCAAAAGGCGGGGAACCTGGTTGCCGAAGGGTGCCTCACCGAGGCACTGGAGCCGCTTCGGCAGTCGGTCCAGGAAGATCCCGGCTTTCCCGATTCCCTCTTTCTGCTTGCCAGAACCGAACGGCGCCTGGCTTTATATGATCAGGCGCTCGAGTCACTGGAAAAATACCTGAAACGATTTCCGGCGGATCCGGATGTCCTCAATGAAGCGATCGAATCGGCTTTATTTTCTGGACAGCCCGCCAAAGTGATCCGGCTGGGAGATCAACGGCTGGCGATTGAACCCTTCGATGGAAGGGCCATGCGCATCTGGCTCCTGGTCGTGTTTTTCAACCAGGGGCTGAAGCCGGCACTCAAGGCGCTCCGGCACTGCCTGAAAAAACAGCCGGACTGGCCGGATGGATTTCTTTTCTCGGGCCACCTCCAGGAGCTCAGCGGGAACTTTGCCGAAGCCGAAGGGGCCTATGCCCGGGCGCTCGAACTGGATTCCCAGCAGACCCTCCCGCTCGAGGAACTCCGCCGCCTGTGGCGGGGAGCGACTCTCGAAGACAACCCCCTGAGACCGGAATACGAGGAACTTTTTGTCAACGAAGCACGGTTCCTGCTCGACCAGCAGGTGACTCAACTGTCCGCAGAATGCATCGAAAAATGGCATCGCCAGTTCCCCGAAAGGTTTGACCTGTGCCTTCAGGCGGTAGTCGCCTGGGAACGGCTCAGGCAGTATCCGAGGGCGGTGGAATGCCTCGACCGGGTTCCGGAAGACCATCTGACCTCAGACCTGCTCGAGCAGAAAGCCCAATTTCTGGAATACGCCGGTGAACACAGCCAGGCTTGTGATATCTATCGCGCCCTGTGTGAAAACAATCTTGGCACAGAGGATTGCTGGCAGGGGTACGCTCGCACTGCGGCACATCTTCCCGAGCCGAAACAGGCCCTTGCGGCAGTCAGCCAGGCCCTCGAACATTATCCTGGGCAGCCTGAGTTATGGTTTTTGAAGGCCTCACTCCTCAAAGATTCCAACTGCCCGCCGGGGGAAATCATACCAGCCCTCGAACAGTGCCTGATGCAGGATGCCCATCACCCTGCCGGCCTCTACGCGCTTGGAATCGAGAGGCTGCTGAATGAGCAGAATGCCGAAGCGATTCCACCCCTTGGGGACCTGGTGATACTCCAGCCGGACCATCTCGAAGCCTGGAGGGCGCTGGCAATTGCATATACCCGCAGCCGGCTCTGGACCGAAGCGCTGGAAGCCTGGAAAAAAGTCCTGCTTATGGCACCTGGAGATTCACAGGCATCCGGGAACATTCCCAAAATCGAGAGATACCTCCGCTCCATCCAGGACCAGGCGGCTTCTCTGGCAAGCGAACCTTCCAGGGGGGATAATCGATAGCACCCGGATCAGCAGGTCCTGAGAGCTGTGCTCTCAAAAAACCGGAAGCTTCACTGTCGCAAGACAGAGAACCAGAGAAAGGATGAAAGATGCAAGTGAATCCCCTGGTCGTGGTTGGTGTTGTGCTGCTGTTCTTCGGGTGGCTGGCGATACCTCTGGCAGTCACAGTTCTGGGAGCGGCGCTGGGAGTGATGGGAGGGATTCTGGCGGTTGATTTTGTATCGGTGAATTTTCCCGAGATCCAGATCCCGGAGTGGAGTTATCCGGCCGCGGCGATCATTCTGGGGGGGCTGGGGTGGCTGGTGGCGAAACGCCTCTTCAGCCTGTTGATTTTCATTACCGGAGTTGTTGGGGCACTGGCCTTGAAAGCCCAGCTGGACACATCGATGAACCTCTCCCAGCAGCTGGTGGAAACACCTTTGGGGCAGTTCGCGCTGACCCCCTGGTTCACCCTGTTTTTCGGGGTCACTGGAGGCGCGCTGCTCAGCCTGTTGAAACGTTACCTGCTGATTGTCGTGTCATCTCTGGCGGGTGCGGTCCTGATCGCACGAAATGCGGGATGGAGGAGAAAATGCTGATCCTGGCGCTGCTCGGGCTTGGGTTTCAGACCTTGTGCTGCACCATCCGCCCAGGCAGGCTGATTCCGGGCGGTTCCGATGGCTGACCGAAAGTTCTGACAGGACCTAAAAAAATATGCCTGACTTTTTCAGCAATCCGACTCTGCCAAACCTGTTTCTGGGATCTTTTATCCTGGGGCTGTCGGGCGCGGTGGCGCCAGGCCCGGTTCTGGTCCGCACCATTGCCCATGTTCCCCGGCATGGTTTCCTGTCTGGCCCTCTGATGATAGTTGGGCACAGCCTGCTCGAGCTGGCGCTGGTGGCCAGCATCGGGCTGGGGATGGGAACCGTGCTGGCCCACCCGGCTTTTTTTATTGCGATCGCATTGATCGGAGGACTGGTGCTGTTCTGGATGGCTGTCGGGATGATGCGTTCCTTGCCGACCCAGACCTTTCAGATAACGCCTGGCAGCGCCGCCATTTCGGAAGATACCCGTGGGGTTGTGCGGGATGGGATTCTCACCTCTCTGGCGAATCCCTACTGGTCCATCTGGTGGGCGACCATCGGCCTGTCCTATCTCGCCATTGCCGGGACTGCCGGGTTCGCAGGAGTCTGCGCTTTTTATATCGGCCACACCTTCAGTGATTTCACCTGGTATGCCTTTGTGAGTTCCCTGGCTGCCGCGGGAAGCCAGTTTATGACAGACAGAATCTACCGTGGGCTGATGGCAGTCTGTGCCCTGGCGCTGGGCCTTTTCGGCGCGCTGTTTGTGGCTGCGGCTGTCCAGAGAATGGGAGATGGGTGGATTTTCTGAAACGGGATCGGGTGCAAGGGGAGCAGGTTATCCCACTCCCCCCTCGCGATTGTATTAATCAGGGCATCTCATAGCCATACTCGCGCATGGCCGGTTCGAAGAAGTCATAATAGTTGAGTCCCGTGTCAGCCAGGTAACGCCCGATCGGATCCCGTTTGACCGGAATTTTCGCCATCTTGATTCCCAGAAAGTCCTCCAGCCGGGCAAGGGTTTCATCCTGCTTGAGAACGAAATCCTCAAGGCGGATTTCAATCCAATGGCGGGGCCTGGGAACCGCCTTTACCAGGTCATACTGGTATTTCCAGGAGATTGCACGTTTCATGCGCTCATTGTCGGTTTCGGGGTAATCAATGCAGAAA
>LMZT01000124.1 GCA_001567115.1 Candidatus Hinthialibacteria bacterium OLB16
CGCGCCTTCGATCCGATGCGCCGGAGGGTGTGAAGGTTCTGGATCTTGACCGAAAAGCGGTCTCCATTCGGGCAAATTATTATAGGATCACGCAAGCAATGTCTGAGGTCGATCTTGTTCACCTCTGGAAGCCTTACCCGGATATTCTGCTTCCGGTCCTGTTTGCGCTTGGAAAATATCCACAGCCATTACATTATGACTGGGATGACCTCGAGGGAGGCCCCGATGGGGTCGCTGCCCGCCTGACAGGCTCCCGCATGGCGGGCCGTCTGCTGGCCTTCTGGGAACGGGAGATACTGAACTGGTGTGATACCATCACCTGTGCCAGCGAGGAAATCCGTCGGCTTTGCACCAAGGCTGGCTTTCCGCCCGGCCACCTGTTTCCCGGGCCGGTCGGAGCCACCATTCCCGCCCTCCCGGAACCTCTCCTCAGGCAGTGGAACCATCGCCTGGAGGGGCGTATCCCGCTGGTCTTCCTTGGACAGCTCGAAACAGATGATTTCCCCGGAATGATCCTGGATTGCCTCCCGAAGGTCATCGCACAAATTCCTCATGTCCTGTTGGTGGTGGTGGGTGACGGGCAGGCCCGGAAGAAGCTTGAGTGCGCGGCCTCAAACCAGGGACTGGCCAGCCATGTTCTCTTTACCGGCTATGTCCCGAGGGAGGAGGCGCATACGATCCTCTCCAAATCCTCCCTGCTTCTTTTTCCATTGCATGATGATCTGCTGTCGAGATGCAAGTCTCCGCTGGTGGTCATCGAAGCCATGGCCCATGGAATTCCGGTGGTTGCATCCAGAGTCGGTGAAGCACCACGGATGCTTGGAGATGCGGGATATTATGTTGAAACCCTGAATGCGGATGATTGGGCCGGGGTTATCCTTGAAGCCCTTGGTCCGGGAAGTGGCCTTGATTCACGCGGAAATGAACTCAGGCAGCGCTACCTGGACAACTGGACCTGGAAGCATTCCGTCAACAGCCTCATTCAGGCGTATGAATGCGCCATGAACTGCCCTTTGTGAATCCCAAAGGCCGATAGACCTGCTTCCTAATCGGCTCCATCGATGATTTCCACCTGGTATTCAATCGGCATTCCCATAGCCTGAGACAGGAGGTTCCCCTTTGCCAGGGCTTCCTGGATTTCCAGGTCGATCGGCTCCAGCGCCTGAACATGGAATACCAGCTTGTTGGGGCCAGCTTGCACTTTGACTGTCTTTACAAGGCTCTGATGAGTGAAATCGAGTGCATCCGCGACCCGCAGGATTCCTGCAAGGATGTCGATCCTCCGGCGCATCCGATCGGGGAGTGCTGCATATTCGGAATGGTGGGGTCCCGGAAGCTCATGGCTGTGGAAACGGACCAGCAGGGCCAGCAGCCGGATCTCCATCTGGTGAAATCCTTCCAGGTCGCTGTTCAGCACCAGGTATTCTGAATGGTGATGGTGGCGTGTGGTGTTGATGTGATATCCAATGTCATGCAGCAGGGCAGCCGACTCAACATAGAATCGATCCTCATCTCCCAGCCAATGGCGTGGGCGAAGTTCCTCGAAGATCTGTTCAGCGAGGTCCAGGGTCTTGTTGCAGTGTTTGACCTCATACCCGTATCGCCGCGCCAGCTGAAGGATGTTCTGTGAACGCACATCGAGGGTTTCTTCAAACAGGCCTTCATTCGCGGTTGCATGAAACAGGCAGCTGCTGCGCCGGAGCGCATCTGCATGAAACTCTCTCTCGAGGAAATCCAGGATGATTCCCGGCCGCAGCGCCTTGGCTCCAGTCACGAGGGTTTCAAGCCCGAGATCCTCCATCGCACATAAAAAAATCATGCCTCCCGGAATGAGTGTATCGGCACGCTCTGCAAATGGCCCTAACCACTCTCTCCTCTTTTCCAGGGTCATTTCCGCCAATCGTTCGAGCAGGTTTCTTAATGAGGCTCTGAGGATGACCCTTGTTTCAAGGGAGGTTGCCGCACGATCCCGTGTGCCGCACAGTTCCCCCAGAACCAGAGCTGTTCCACTGGTTCCCACAGTCCAGTCCGGTTTCGGGTTTTTCCCACGCAAGACCGGCACCAGCCCTTTGCGGACAACCTTGTGGAGATGGTCAAGCCCTTCAAGTCCCGGTGGATCATCCAGCGTGATCTGTTGAAGGATCCGCACCGGCCCAAGCTGCAGGCTCAGCAGATTTTTGGGAGCACCATCCTCCACAAAAGCAAACTCGGAAGAACCTCCCCCAACATCGATCACAAGGGCGGTCCCTTTCAACAGGCCGAGAGAATGGATGGCCGCCAGCGCGGTCAGGCGCGCTTCTTCGCGGCCGGAGATGATGTTCACCTCCAGCCCGATTTCGTTTTTGATCCGTTCGATCACCTCACGGCTGTTTTCGGCCTCACGGAGCGCGCTGGTGGCGACTGTCAGGATCGTTTCGACTTCATGATTCTGGCAGGAAACAAGGAATTTCCGGACAGCTGAAAGACCACGGAGCTGGGTGGCGGCATCGATCGCACCCTGGCCAAAAACGGGCAATCCAAGGCGAATCTGGGCTCTTTCCTCATGGATCGTGGTATGGGTGAAATCCTCCCAGATCTGAACCACCATCAGATGGGCACTGTTCGATCCCAGATCAATCACGGCCACTTTGGTTGGCAGTGCCGGCCTGGTGCTGAGAATGGCGGTTTCCTCATGCCCGGGGAGCGATGAGGATGGCTGGCTGATGATATTTGCGGGGAGATCATTCATAGGTGCAACCCCTTTCAGTATAAGAATACTCACCCGGCAGCTGGAGGGAAGGTTATATCGATTCACGAAGCGGAAACTGGTTCCAAACCATGGAATGTTCCGGAGCGGGTCTGAGAGAAGTGACCCCAACGGGATTCGAACCCGTGTTGGCGGAATGAAAATCCGCTGTCCTAGGCCGGCTAGACGATGGGGTCACAGAATGGATTCGCTTCTTCAACAGGTTGCCTGGGCTGACTGACTCCGGGCCTGTTTCCTGCTTCATGTGCAACGTTGTGTTGGTACCACAATCGCCACTTGAAAGCAAGAGTCACACGCTGATCTTGGCGTTTTGTTAGAAGGCTCTCGTCCCATAGAACATCATTTCGGTGGGGGCACGTCAAGCCGTGCCCCTGCACATGGACAATGGGTGATCTCCCCTTTGTGGATTTCTGGCACGCCAGTTGCCTTATGGATTACTGCATTCCGAAAAAGGCTCCATATCACTCTTTTCGGATGCTTGACTGGAATCGGATCAATGAGTGGCTTTTTTACACATATTCCTGTGTTTTCTCTTCTGAGCAGCCTGCTGTCTCAAGTCGGCTTACAGCTCCCAATGGGTTTGGCCACCCCTGGCGCCGATGTGCAGAACCTTCCCTCTGCGGCAGACTTTGCCGGTTTAATCCAGTCGATGCTCCCGCACTCACCTCGACCATCAGAAATAACACCGGCTCCCTGTTTACCAGGAAAATCCCCTCTTCTGGAGGCTCTCCAGAATCTGGCCCCCTCTGAAGCAGGAAAAACCCATTCGGGCCTGAAGGTTCACAAGGTAAGCACTGAATCCCCAATCGCCACCCAGGAAATCAGCGAATCCGTCAACCCAGTTCAGAGGTGGATCCCGCAACCGAAATCCTGGTGGTTTTCCTCTCCTCAGGTTCCTCAAACCCCCATCGGTTTTCAGAAGATCGATTCAATCGAGCCGGAGCGGCTTCCAGCAGCCATCATCGCTGCAAGGAAACCCATTGTTGAGCCAGAGCATGGATTATCTCTTCCGAAGCAAGGAATCAGGCCTGTTGAAGTGCTCTTAACATTAACCGGGCAACCCAATCTTCTGCAGGTTTCAATGGTTTCGCTTTCCACAGCGATTGATGGGCCACTTCCTGCAAAAGGTCAGCAGCCACTCTTTGAACAGGGCGACCCGCCCGACACAAGTTCAGCTTCGGAGTTTTTGAATCAGCCTGAGGATTTCCCCATTTTCGGATTACCAGTGCCAGGATTCCCTGATCAAATTGAGCCTATTCTGCCAGGCAGCATAATAGCCAATACACCATCTGCGGAATTTCCAGTTGAGCTGCATACCGCCGGGCTGCATACCGCCGTTGCCCCGGTTACTGGCCTGGAAAACAAGGTCTTTCCCATTCCTGAGCCTGTTTCGTTAGTCCCATTTTCAGGCAGCCTCCGGATCCCCCTCGAGCCATTGACCAGCCTTTACATACTCCCGGGTGAATCAGTGCAATTTACTGCTCAGGGAGATCTTGATCCGGAAGTTCTCTGGGAACAGTTTACCGCACACCCACAAAATAAAGGCTTTTCACCATCAATGGTGGCTGTCCGAATCTCAACTGATCTGGCCGGCATGATCACAAATCAGATCAGCCAGTGGAAACCCCTGGCAGAGCCTGCAAATCCTGGTCAGCCAGCGGTCCAGGGGAGTCATCTGCCATTCAAGTCCGAATCTTCTGATATGAACCCTTCTCTTCACCTGCTGCTGGGGGATGGAGTCAACACACTGAAAGAATTGAATGGCAAAGTAACCGCTGTTTCTCCACCCAATCCTTTCATGTCATTACGGGTAGATCCTCCACATTCCGAAAATCCATTCATGGCTTCGTTTTCCCTGAGAACTGTCGCCAAACCGGCAACTCAGGAACCTGCCGGGACAGCAGGGTTTCCAATCAGGGCTTCTATTGCCCCGGGTGCAGTCACGCCAGTAGATGCCAATCACCTGATAGGTGGGGCTGAAGGAGCATCCCCAGGCAGCCAGCCGGTGGCTGTGAGGGAATCGGAACACCTGCCCCCGATCGGTGTCGTTGCCAGGACAAAACAGGTTCCCATGAGTGGGAAACCAGTCGAATTCATGGCAGTGACGCATGTTTCCAACACAGCCCAGCAGGTCGCTGCAGCATACGAGAGTTTTATCACTGCAGCACCTGGAACCTCATCGCAGCAGGCAGCGATCATTGTTGAATCGAAACCGGTCTCTCCTCCGCAGGAAGCTCTGGATGTGATGCCACAACTACAAACATTTTCGCCTGAAGTTGTGGATGGCATTCATCTCCAGCGAGACACAACATCTTCGATTGCTCCCTCCGACCTTCAAACAGAATTGGTCCGGTCAACACCCGCTCCAAAGATCCGAAAACAGGGTAGCCTGGAAGTCCATATAGCCCCTCAGGTTATCTCACCTGAAGTTGAACTGAGAGAACCGAAGTCTCAACGACAACATATTGAAATTCACAAACCGGAGAACCCAGGCACACTCCCTGTAAGGCCTGCGACAATAGCGCCCTCCCCAGTGGCATCGGCATCCCCAGTGGCAACGGCATCCCCAGTGGCAACGGCATCCCCGGTGGCATCGGCA
>LMZT01000125.1 GCA_001567115.1 Candidatus Hinthialibacteria bacterium OLB16
CTGCGGCCATGTTTCTCCTCCCACACTCCTGCGCCCGCAATGGCCGAGCTCCTTCATGTAAATATCACCATCAGGCAAAGGGGGATTCAGAAATAGGATCCGCATGAATTTTCTCGATTTGAGGCTCGCTGGCTCGCTGCTTTCACTTTAATCAATGAATCAGCTGTTGGCAATCTCAGGACCCAAAGCCTGGCCATTGGCTTCTGAAGAAGATCCTGCAGGAAAAAGAGGTTTGCCTTTCAGGATGGCAGGATCAGGTTACGACAGTGGCGATCTGTTCCTTGAACAGGGCTTCGCCGATCAGCCGGTCGAGGATCGATTCGAACTCGATTCCCGCAGCAGCACAGCCCGCGGGATCAGACTCATCCGGGTCATCCCCGGGATGGTGTTGATTTCCAGAATAACAGGCTGATCCCCATCCATCATGAAGTCGGTTCGGGTAATGGCGCTGCAGCCGAAGGTCTTGTGGGCACGCACTGCCAGGGACTGAATCTCACGCGCCAGACTCTCGGAGATATCCGCCGGAGTAATCTCTTCTGCGCCACCCGGCTGGTATTTTGCCTCGTAATCGAAGAAACCCCCCGCCACACGGATTTCAGTGACCGGAAGCGCTTCGGGATTCTCCCTGCCAAACACACCACAAGTAAACTCCCTGCCCGTAATGCGCCTTTCAACCAGCACTTCCCGGCTATGCCCGAATGCCTGGTCCATCGCTGATTCGGGGTGCTCGCCACCCTCCAGCACACTCATTCCCACACTCGATCCCTGGTTGTTGGGTTTGATGACACACCCGGCCGGGAACTGGTCGAGAATCTGGCCGCAGATTTCACCCGCACGCCCATCCCATTCCGCCTGGCTGACCGATACCCAGTCGGCGGTGGGAAGATGGCTGGCACGCAGAAACAACTTGCACCGTGCCTTGTCCATGGTTAACGAACTCGCCAGGACACCCGATCCGACATAAGGAACTTCCAGGGTCTCGAGGAATCCCTGAATGGTTCCATCCTCCCCCCCCCGGGCCATGCAGTGCCAGGAACAGGACATCCATGCGACCTTTCACCACACGGGCTGTGACCAGCTCGGAATCAGCGGCCGAGGGTGGTGTGTAGGGCTGGTCAGCCTCGATTTCGCGTCCGATCCGCCCAGCCTGCGTCAAAAGCGGCGAATCGATGTGGTGCAGATACCATTTCCGGTCCCGCCCGATTTCGATCGGGTGAACTTCATAACGGGTCCGGTCAAGAAGCTCAACCAGGTTGCAGCCGGAGGCCAGCGACACCTCGCGCTCCGCTGACGGGCCTCCCATCAGGATTCCGACTCGAATGCGTTCCTTGAACATAGATCCTCTCCCCTTTCAATCAATCATCGCTCCCCACAAGCGACCCGTCCTCCAATGACCGCCCAAAAAACATTCCTGTTTTTTATATCGGATCCCCGGTCCAGCCGGGGATGACTTTGATGAGGGGATGGCATCTACCTGGAGGGCGGCACTTCCAGCTTCCAGGCTGGCGCGCTCTCTTTCAGATGCCGACAGACCGAATCCCTTCAGTAACTTCTTTCCCGCGAAAGCGGGAATACATTGTTATACCAGTCTGTTGAACTAATGATAGCCTAAGCGGGGAAGATGCAACAAGGTTTCATTCAAGGTTTGGCGGCAAAGGGCTGAGGAAAGACACGAACCGGCTTGAGAACCTCCAGATCCCCGCCGAGACGGGCGATCTGCGACGAGTCGAAAAGGGATTTTCCCAACCCCACCAGCCTGCCATCACGAGACTTGATCCGCAGCATCGCATCCCGCGGGTATTCACTCGTCGCCGACAGGATCGCCCCGCTTCGAATCGAACGCCCGGTCATCCAGGAACGGATTTCCATGTCCTGAATCACGACAGCTGGAAACTTGACCAGAACCACATCCGGTGAAAGCAGATGCTGTTGAACCGATGCGGGATCTTTCAGGCACGCCACATCAACCGATTCTTCAACTTTCATGTCACCACATTTGGTCCGAACCAGGCCGGCCATCACCGCACCGCAGCCCAGCATACGGCCGATGTCATGGCATAAGGTGCGGACATAAGTGCCCTTGGAGCAGAGCACCCTTATTTCCAGATCAGGCGCGTTGTACCCAAGGATTTCGATTTCATGGATGCGGACCTGGATCGGCTCACGCTCCACCTCGATCCCCTGGCGTGCCAGGTCATAAAGCCGTTTCCCCTGGTGGCGTTTGGCGCTGACCATCGGTGGAATCTGCTGAATCTCCCCCCGAAAATTTTCCAGGGCCTGCTCGATCTGCTCGAGGCCGGGATCCGCCCCTTCCACCTGTTTGAGAACCTCGCCGGTGATGTCCTGGGTATCGGTCTCCAGGCCGAAACGGCAGACCAGACGGTATTCCTTTTCTTCTGCGGTCAAAAATTCGGACAGCTTGGTCGCATTCCCCAGGCACAACGGAAGCACACCGGTGGCAATCGGATCGAGGGTCCCGGCATGGCCAACCTGGCGCTGCCTTGTGGCACGGCGGATCAGATCGACCACATCATGGGAGGTCAATCCTTTGGGCTTATCTATGTTCAGGATCCCGCTCTGCATGATTCTCCCAATCATCCCGCACCTGGTTGAGCAGTGATTCGATTCGCTCGGCCTGCTCTTCGCTGTCATCCACCATGAAATGAAGGTGCGGCGTTTTTTTGAGCCGGATACGCGGCCCGATCAGTTTCTGTACCACCTCTTGCGCATGGGCCAGGTTCTTTTCCTCAAACGCCACCACCTCTCCGGTATCATTGAGGCGGCGAACCATGACATACACCCTGGCAGTGCTCAGGTCGGCGCTCACACGAACCTCAGTGACAGTCAAAGCCGCGAGAATCGGATCGGCATTTTCTTCGACAAGAATCGCGCCGATCTCCTCGCGCAGCAATGAATTGATCTGCTCAAGCCTTCGCTTCTGCATTGGATTCTGAAACCTGGTTCGAATGAGTGCCTGTTAAAGGGTGGCGGCAAATGTCTCCATCTGGTAGCACTCAATGATATCGTGCTGGCGAAGATCCTGGAAATTGGCGATCCCGATCCCGCATTCCAGCCCTTCTGTGACTTCATTGACGTCATCCTTGAAGCGGCGCAGGGTGGTAATTTTGGCATCGGTAATCACACGGCTGTCACGGATGATCCGTGCATTGCGCCCTTTGATGATGCGCCCCTGGGTCACCCTTCCACCGACAACCAGTCCGGTCTTGGAACTGCGGAAGATCTCGAGCACCTCCAGATGCCCCAGAACAACTTCCTTCACTTCGTCCGCGAGAAGTCCCAGCATGGCTTTTTTGATGTCTTCAATAGCGTCATAAATGATGCTGTAAGTTCTTACATCCACACGCTCACGCTGTTGCAGTGAAACCACATCCCCCGGAATTGCCACATTGAAACCGAGAATGATCGCATCGGATGCCGAGGCCAGCATGATATCCGATTCGGACACCGAGCCGACTCCGCGGTGAAGGATGCGAACCTTGACCTTTTCGCTCTCGATCCGCCCCAGGGATTCCGAAACGGCTTCGACCGATCCCTGCACATCGCCTTTGACAATGATGTTGAGGTCCTTGACCGATCCTTCCTCGATCCGATGAAACAGGCTTTCAAGGCTGACATGGGCGATATCGGCCATTTCGCGCTCACGGCGAATCTGCTGGAGTTTGTTCCCCAGCTCGCGGGCAGTCTTCTCATCCGGCACACCGCGCAGCTCGTCACCCGCCTACAGGTGTTCCCGAAAGGCCCAGGATTGCCACCGGCACACCCGGGGTGGCTTCCTTGATTGCACTTCCATGCTCATTCATCAATGCGCGGACCTTGCCGCTGAAAACACCGGCGACAATCGGATCTCCCACATGCAGGGTGCCTTCCTGAATGAGGACTGTAGCAACCGGTCCTCGCCCCTGCTCGAGGCGCGCTTCGATGATGGTACCCTTGGCATGTTTGTCCGGATTGGCCTTCAGCTCCAGGAGCTCCGCCTGGAGGTGGATCAGATCCACCAGCGAGTCGATCCCCACCTTTTTCAAGGCGCTGATCTCAGCAACCGGAGTTTTTCCTCCCCAATCCTCGGGAACCAGGCCTTCTTCAGCCAGCTGATTCTTGACTCGCTCGATATTGGCTCCCTGAGCATCGATCTTGTTGACAGCCACCAGGATCGGCACCCCGGCCGCCTTGGCATGGGCGATCGCCTCGCGTGTCTGCGGCATGACACCATCATTGGCAGCCACCACCAGCACGACGACATCGGTAACCATCGCTCCACGCGCACGCATGGCGGTAAAAGCCTCATGCCCGGGAGTGTCGATAAAATGTCATCGTCTTTCCGCTGCCAAGCGTGACATAATAGGCCCCGATATGCTGGGTGATTCCTCCCGCCTCGCCCGAAGCCACATCGGCGCTGCGGATGGCATCCATCAGCTTGGTTTTCCCATGATCCACATGCCCCATTACAGTCACCACCGGGGGGCGTGGCAGGAGTTTGTCCGGATCATCCACCTGGTCAAACTCCTCGAATGGATTCACATCCATGAGGGATGTTTCTTCGACTTCGAACCCAAACTCATCCGCAATCAGGTCGATGGTTTCCCGGTCGAGGTGCTGATTGACTGTGAGCACCTTCCCGAGATCGAGAAGGATTTTGAGTATTTCGCTTGAATTAACCCCCAGGCCATGCGCCACATCGGCAACCGTGGTGGCTTCATGAATCCGGAGTGTGGTCCTTTCCTTTTCATCTTTTTCGCGCTGAGCTTCCTGGCTGGCCGCCATGCGCTCCCGCTTGGACCGTTTGTATTTCTGGCTCTTGCCCCGTTTTTTGCCCTGAAAGGAAGACAGCACCTTTCGCTCGACAACGGTGCTCTCACGGTCTTTCCGGGTTTCAGTGATTTCCTCGATTTTTCGCTTTGCGTCCCCGGGTTCTTTTGGGCGCTCCAGCCACAGCCGCAGCATCCGGGGCCACGGGCGCAACTGTCGGCTCTGCCCGTCTCGCGGATGGGATCCCGCCGTTGATCCCGTCCTCCCTGGTCCCGTCCTCCGCCCGATTGCGGGGGACGGCGGCGGGGCTGGTCGGTGCGAGATTGTGAGGGTGGCGCACCCGAAGCTGCCGTCCGTTTTCCCTCTCCTTCGGTTGATGCAGGAACAGAACCCCTCTCGGAAGCAGGGGTTGGTTTCGAAACGAGGTTCGGGTCTTCGGCTGGGCCTGGAGCAGGTTTCGCTTCGACAGGCGGTGGCATTGTTTCTTCAACCACAGGCGGGGCCGGAGCCGGCTCAGGAACTGGTGGAGTTGCAACTCGGGGCTTAAAGCCACTTTCGCGCATCCGCTTGGCGCGCATCAGATCACGCGCTTTCGATTCCACTCCAACCCGGCGGAGTTCAGTGGTCCTGTCTGCCACAGCGCCTTCCTTTGTTGCGGCAGCCCTGCCAGTGGCGGATTTCTCACCTGCAGCAGCCGTAGAAGGAGCTTTCGAGGCAACAGCGGCTTTTTCGGGAACAACCGGGCGACGAACGATCGGAGTGCTGGAGGATGGGCGCAGGACTTTTACATTCTGGCCCATTACAACAGTTTTCTTCGGCATGGCTGGCCCCAGGCGGCTTTCAACATGCCGCACCTCGACTTCTGTCAAAGCCGAGGCCGCCTCTTTGCCCTGAATGCCGGATTCTTCCAGCAGGTTCAGAACCCTCTGGACCGGAACTCCGTGTTTTCGTGCAACTTCAGTCACCTGCATTCCTTCAATTAAACCTCCGGATCATGCAAGACAGGCGCAGACTGAGCGTGGCGCACCGGGCCAATCTGAGAACCTCGTTTTCTCTACACGAGACCCACTCCGTCACTTCAGTCCGTCTGTCTTTATTCCGCCGACTCAACAGCCGCGGATTCCTCTTCGTTCTTCACCAGCAAATGCTCGGGTATCGGCTCTCCAGCCAGCAATGCTTTTGAGGCCTCAACCAGTTTCTCAGCCTGATCGTGCTCCATCGAGGCGGTTTCGACCAGACCCTCGATTCCATACTGGACCACATCCTCATAATCCCAGATTCCCACAGACATCAGCTGCTCGGCTTTTTCTGAATCGATGCCTGGCAGCTGCATCAGCATCTCACGTGTTTCACGCTCGGTCTTCTCCATATCGGAGGGGCTGACAATGTCAATGTGGACTCCGGTCAGCTCGGAGGCCAGCTTGGCATTCAATCCGCCTTTCCCAATTGCGAGCGACAGCTGGTCATCTTTGACTACCAGGGTGGCACTGCGGCCATCCGGACCGAGCTCGACCGAATCAACCTCCGCCGGTTTGAGAGAATTCTGCACAAATTTGATTTTATCGGAGCTGTATGGAATGATATCGATGCGTTCCCCCTTCAGCTCCTGGACAACCATCTGCACACGGGATCCTTTCATTCCGACACAGGCTCCCACCGGATCCACATCGAGGTTGGTGGACATGACCGCGATCTTGCTGCGTTTGCCCGGCTCTCGCGCAATGGCTTTGATGACCACAGTCCCATCGCGAACTCGCTGACTTCCTGTTCAAACAACTTCTTTACCAGCTCGGGAGTTTTTCCTGGAAACGACCACCTGCGCTTCACGCGAGGTCTGATTCACTCTGAGAATGACTGCACGCAGGCGGTCTCCATAATGAAATCTTTCGCCTTTGGCCTGTTCTTCGAAGGGTAGCTAGGGCTTCGGCAAATCCAATTTCGAGGATCACACTTCCACGTTCATACTGCTGGACTGTGCCGGTCACCAGCTCGCCAATTCGGTTTGAATAGCGCTCGAACACCATCTCACGCTCGGCTTCACGAATCCGCTGGGTGATGACCTGCTTGGCATTCTGCGCGGCGATCCGCCCGAAATCATTGGGAGTCACATCGATTTCGATAATGTCTTCGTATTTGGCTTCGTGGTTGTAAAGGCGTGCTTCAGGAAGCGAGATCTCCCTGGATTCGTTGGCCACTTCCGGGACAACCACTTTCTGGGCATACACCCGATACTCTCCTGTTTTCGGATCGATCGCGGCGCGGGCGACTTCCATTTCCGGATCGAGCATCTTCTTCGAGGCGGACACCAAAGCCGCCTGAAGTGCGTCTTCCAATATCTCGATGGAGATATTGCGTTCGTTGGCTATGCGCCTGAGCAAATCCCAAGTTTCCCTGCTCATATCCTCGATTCCATCTGGCTGGAGATTTCGAAATCGGACCGGGGGTGCATTCCCTTACCCCGCAATCCAGGCGGATTATCTTCCGGGCCTCTCCGGACAGTCCTCTGCCGGGGGGCCACGATTCTTCTTGATTCGTCTATCCGAGGGGTATAGAGACCACGGTCGGGTGACAAAAAAAGAAGTGGGAGTTGCCCCCCACTTTCCACCACATAACCTAACAGGCTCCATGGGAGTGGTCAAGGCCTGTGGCTTTATTTATCGGAGCATTTTTCAACAGCACTTTTTCAAAAAAAGCGGACCCCATTTCGCCGGGCAATTCACACAGGATCCCGGGGATGAATTTCCCGAATCGACGGGCCGTCTTTCTTGACACCCAATGGTTCTGGTCTACACTTCCTCCTTACCCGGATGGGTTCCATGAAGGACTGACTTCGGGATGCATTGTGCACACCCTTTCATCGCGATCCCCAACTCCGATTCCGATTGGTTGGCCAGGCGATGGTTCTGTCGGGTACAGAGGTGATCGATCCGGCTGGGATTCGGTGTGTGTAAGTTTTTCCGAGGATCAGATCTCCTTCCGGTTGCCTGATCCACTCCTGCCTGGAGAACGGGTCAGACCCAGTGATCTGGTCTGAACGAAACCACTCATGTCGGAGGTCCTCGGATGGTAGACATCACCACTAAAAGAAAACGTCGCTGTTGTCGCTCACCATGGAGCCGGAAAAACCAGCCTGGTCGAGGCATTTGTCTATTTTCTCGGCAAGATCGATCGTTTGGGACGCACCAACGACGGGACCACCTATTCCGATTTCACCGACGAAGAGAAAGACCGCAAGGTCTCCATTCATTCCTCACTGATCCATGTGAACTACAACAAACACTCCCTGAACTTCCTCGACCTGCCCGGATATGCCGACTTCATCGGCGAAGTGAAATCCTGCATGCACGCCTGTGGATCCGCTGTTTTTGTCATCAATGCCACTTCCCCGGTTGAAGTCGAAACCGAGAAATCCTGGGAGTTTGCCGATGAATTTGATCTTGCACGCCTTCTGGTCGTGAACCAGCTCGATAAGGAACGCACCGACTTTCCCAAGGTTGTCAATGCGCTGCAGGAAGCCTTCGGAGCACGCTGTGTGCCGATTCAGGTGCCCATTGGCAAAGAATCCGGCTTCAAGGGTGTTGTCGACCTGATCGGCATGAAGGCCTATACCTTCGACAACAAGGGCAAAGCGGTTCCGGCGGCCGAAATACCCGCCGACTGCCAGGACCTGATTGCTGAATACCGCGAAAAATGCTTGACTGCGCCGCCGAGGTGGATGAAGCGGTCATGGAAAAATATCTGGCCGGTGAAGAACTCTCACAGAGCGAGATGCTGGCCGGCCTCAAGAAGGCGGTCTCCGCAAGGACCTGTGTCCCCATCCTCTGTGCTTCGGCTTACAACACGGTCGGCACCCAGCTGGTGCTGGATGCAATCATCGATTTCCTCCCCTCCCCCGACCACAAGCCTGTTATCAAAGCCGGCCGCCCCGGAAACAATGAAGCAGTCGAATTGAAAGTCGGCAAAGGGGATCCTCTGTCAGCACTGGTGTTCAAAACACGCATTGACCCCCATGCCGGCCGCCTCTCCTACATCCGCATCTTCACCGGCACCATGAAACCGGACCAGCCCATCCTCAATGCCACCACCGGCAATGTTCTCAAAGCCCACAACCTCCTGCAGGTCAGCGGCCGTGAGCAGACCATTGTGGCCGAGGCGGCTGAAGGCGACATCATCTGCATCGCCAAACATGATGACCTCAGCACCAATGACACCCTGTGCGCCCCGGGCAATCCGGTCATCATTCCCCCAACCGAATTTCCACCCCCCACGATTCAGATGGCCATCCATGCGGTCAACAAGGCCGATGAAGAGAAAATGGGCATCCACCTGCACAAGATCGAAATGGAGGATCCCACCCTCACAATCCGCCGGGACCCGGAAACCAATGAAGCGATCATCATGGGCATGGGTGAACTCCACCTCGATACTGTGGTCTACCACCTCAAGCACTACGCCAGGATCGAAGTGGAAATGACCCTCCCCAAAGTGGCCTACCGTGAAACCGTCACTGCCCATGCCGAGGGCATGCACCGCCATAAGAAGCAGTCGGGCGGACGCGGCCAGTTTGGCGAGGTCCATCTCAAGGTCGATCCCCTTCCACCAGGATCTGGTTTTGAATTCGTCAATGAAGTCGTTGGTGGTGTCATCCCCACCAAATTCATCCCCGCGGTCGAGAAGGGAGTTCATGAGTCGCTTCAGAAGGGCATCCTGGCCGGATACCCTGTGGTGGATGTCCGTGCGACAGTTTTCTATGGCAAAGACCACCCGGTGGACTCCTCCGAAGCCGCCTTCAAAATCGCCGGCGCCATCTGCTTCCGGACAGTGGCACGCGAAGCCAAACCGATTCTGCTCGAACCGGTTACCCTCGCGACCATCGAGGTTCCCGAAGAATACATGGGAGATACCATGTCGGATGTCAGCTCCCGCCGTGGAAAAGTGCTCGGCATGGATTCCATCAAGGCAGGCAGATCATCAAAGCACACATTCCTCTTTCGGAAATGTTCCGCTATTCAATCGATCTGCGCGCCATCACTCGTGGCAGGGGTTCATTCCGGATGGAATTTGATCACTATGCCCAGGTCCCCGCTGAATTGACCAGCAAGATTGTGGCGGGTACCAGCCTGGCCGATCTGGAGGAATAACCTCGAAGAATGATGCGTCAACGGGGCGGGAGATTTTTCCGCCCCGTCGCTGTCTCACTCCTGTTCCAGCTCCACATTCCAGTACAGCTCTCCGAGAAACTTTTCCCAGCCGGGCCGGATCCCATAGTTCTTCGTTACGAATGGAAGCCAGGCTGGACGCCTGGGCCGCGACAGCAGCTGCAGGCCAGCCTCTTCGGGTGTCCGGCTCCCTTTCTTTTCGTTGCAATCACGGCAGCTGACCACGCAATTATCCCAGGTGCTGGTGCCGCCCTGGGAGCGTGGGTGAATGTGGTCAATGGTCAATTCTGTAATCCGTGGATGTGCACCGCAGTACTGGCAGGTGTAATGATCCCGCTTGAAGATATTCCGTCGCGAAAACACCACCTTGGGTTGAGGGTATATGTTGCAGCCGGTCAGAATCACCACCTCTGGCACCGGAATGTTGAAGGACACCCCATGAATCAATGGACCCTGGGACAACCGGGAGAGGTCAGACCATGAATTCAAATCGTGAAGCTCGAATGTGTCCGGGGCGATGATCTTGGCCCGGCCGGTGTAAACCAGCACGATAGCGTGACGCACCGAGGTGGTGCAGATGGCCTGCCAGGAACGGTTCAGGACCAATGCCGGCTGTGATAGGGGCATCCAGACCTCCTTACCTCACCGCGGAAGAAACCTCCATGGAGGATCACCAGAATGGTTCATGGGTGGTTGGGCCATGAAAAGAAACAGGTGAAAACATCGCCTCTTCCATTGTCATAATAAAAAAATGATGGGAATTACGAAAGAGAGTCGCCACATATCGGGCAAACCAACATGAAGATACCTATGCCATCCGGCAGTTGGTCGTTGACAGCCACCCCGGTGTAATCGGATACTTTATATATCTGATATTCATAAAGGGCTGCCAACAACTTACCCACTGAAACTGTGAGAGGGTATTCACAATCCGATGCGTTACCTTGATTTTGAACGTCCGGTTGAAGAACTGGACCGTCTGATACAACAACAGAAGGACTACCAGCAGAAAACCGGCCTCAACATGACCGGTGAAATCGAAGCTCTGGAACGGAAGCGCCACCAGCTGATCCGGGATATCTTCTACAACCTGACCCCCTATCAGCGAATCCAGCTGGCGCGCCACCCCGAGCGTCCTTACTGCCTGGATTATATCCGCCTGATGACCACCGATTTTGTCGAGCTCCATGGAGATCGTGCTTTCGGGGATGATCCCGCCATGGTCGGTGGATTCGCCAACCTCGATGGGCGGACTGTGATGATCATCGGCCATCAGAAAGGCCGCGACACCGAGGAAAATCTGCGGAGGAACTTTGGGATGGCCAATCCTGAAGGCTTCCGCAAAGCTCTCCGCCTGATGCAGATGGCTGAACGCTTCCATAAGCCGGTCATCTGCTTCATCGACAGCGCCGGTGCATACCCTGGTGTTGGTGCGGAGGAACGGGGTCAGGCAGAAGCCATCGCACGCAACCTGATGGTCATCTCCCAGCTGAAAACTCCGATTGTTGTCGTGGTGACTGGAGAGGGTGGCAGCGGGGGTGCGCTGGCCATTGCCGTTGGTGACCGCATCCTGATTCTCCAGAATGCCTATTATGCAGTCTGCACACCGGAAGCCTGCGCAGCGATCCTTTTCAAAGACCGCGCGAAAGCATCGACCGCCGTTTCCTCGATGAAAATCACACCCGAGGATCTCCTTGAACTTGGGGTGATTGATGAGATTATCCCGGAGCCTCTCGGCGGTGCTCACCAGAACTGGCAGGAAGCGGCTGATGCCCTCAAGCAGGCCACTCATTCAGAACAGTCGATATGCTTTCTCCCATCCACCCGGTCAACTGATCGAGCAGCGTTATGCCAAATTCAGGGCCATGGGTGAATTCGAGGACACACAGAAACGTCCACTGACCATTCCGAATCACTCCAATAGCGGTATTTCGGTGGAAAATGACTCCCGTGAACCAGACCTTTCCGCTGCCATCGCCTGAGTTCCCGGCCTGGACGGCAGGGACTGCCCATATTCCAGGAAGCTGATAAGATTTACGCCCGACAATAGAAATCTAAACTGAAACGAGGATTAAACTCTTGTCGGTCTGGTGTTTTATTCCCGCACGTTTTGAATCGACACGGCTTCCAGGCAAACCGCTCATAGAGCTGGCTGGAAAACCGATGATCCAATGGGTCGTTGAGAAAGTCTGCAAAGCAACCCTTGTTGACCGGGTGGTTGTGGCGACAGACCACCCCCGGATTGTCGAGGTGGTCCATTCCTTTGGTGGTGAGGCTGTCCTGACCTCACCGGAGCACCCCTCCGGAACCGATCGCATCTATGAAGCTCTCGGCAAGGGAAGTCCGGATGTCGTCATCAATGTCCAGGGAGATGAGCCGCTGATCGACCCCGGAACCATCGACCAGATTGCCGGACTGTTCACTGAGGGTGAAAAACCACAGATGGCGACCTTGTGCCATCCACTCGACCCGGAAGAGGCGCTGGATCAAGCCAAAGTCAAAGTGGTGTGTGACAACAAAGGGAATGCCCTTTATTTTTCACGCGCACCCATCCCCTATCCGCGTGATGGGACCGATTCGGATTATTTCCTCCATATCGGGATTTATGCCTACACTCCGGAAACCCTCCGGACCTTTGTGGCGCTTCCACAAGGGCGCCTGGAAAAACTGGAGAAACTGGAACAGCTGCGTGCTCTGGAGAATGGCATTCCGATTCGGGTGGCAACCACTCCTTACCGTTCCTTTGGGGTGGATACCCCTCAGGATGCACAGGTGGTCGATCGAATTTTACGCGAACAGAAATCTTGAATTAAGGTTTCGAACCTTTCATCAACCAAGGACCGGGCATCATGGGCAGAATCAAATATATATTTGTTACAGGAGGTGTGTGCTCATCCCTGGGCAAAGGGGTTGCCGCAGCATCCATCGGGAGCCTGCTCGAAGGGCAGGGGCTTTCGGTTTCTCTTCAAAAATTCGATCCCTACATCAATGTCGATCCCGGCACCATGAGCCCCTATCAGCATGGTGAGGTGTATGTCACCGATGATGGCGCTGAGACCGACCTGGATCTCGGCTATTACGAACGCTTCACCAGCACTGTCCTCACCCGGCAGAACAGTGTCTCCACCGGGCAGGTCTATGAAGCG
The DNA here is from genome assembly GCA_001567115.1 of Candidatus Hinthialibacteria bacterium OLB16. Taxonomy (GTDB): domain Bacteria; phylum Hinthialibacterota; class Hinthialibacteria; order OLB16; family OLB16; genus OLB16. The sequence goes on from LMZT01000125.1 coordinate 13,073, forward strand.
GTGATACGCCGCGAACGCCGTGGAGGCTACCTGGGAAAAACGGTTCAGGTGATCCCGCACATCACCGATGAGATCAAATCCCGCATCCGTCTGCTGGCGGAAAGTTCCGGGGCGGATGTCCAGATTTGTGAAATCGGGGGAACTGTCGGCGATATCGAGTCGATCCCATTTCTGGAAGCCATCCGCCAGTTTGCGCATGAAGAAGGGCGCCGCAATGTCCTGTTCATCCATGTCACCCTGATTCCGCATGTCAAAGCCGCCGATGAATTAAAAACCAAGCCGACCCAGCACAGCGTCATGAAGCTGCGTGAAATCGGCATTCAGCCGGACATCCTCCTGTGCCGCTCTGACCGCCCGATTTCGGATGAGATGAAAGCCAAGCTGGCCCTGTTCTGCAATGTGCAGAAGGAAGCGGTCCTTTCCGCGCTGGATATTACCAGCACGATTTATGAAATCCCGCTGTCCTATTCGCGTGAAGGGCTGAACCAGGTGGTCATGGAATACCTCGGTCTTGAGGGTTCCCCGCTGGATATGTCGGCATGGGATGATCTGGTCGAACGGATCAAAAATCCTGTCGGCCTGGTTCGAATCGCGGTAGTCGGAAAATACGCCGAACTCCAGGATGCTTATCGGAGCATTTATGAAGCACTCCTGCATGGCGGAGCGGCACACCAGCACAAGGTCGAAATCATCAAGGTCAATGCCGAAGATGTCGAAGCTCACGGTGTTGAGGATTATATGACCGGGATTCATGGCATCCTCATCCCGGGAGGGTTTGGAACACGGGGGATTGAAGGGAAGATCGAAATGGTCCGTTTCGCACGCACCCGCAACCTGCCCTTCTTCGGCATCTGCCTGGGAATGCAGTGCGCTACAGTTGAATACGCACGCAATATGGCCGGAATGGACAATGCCAACAGCACCGAAATCAACCCTGACACCCCTTACCCGGTGATCTCTCTCCTCGAAGAACAGCATGGGGTTGTCGAAAAAGGCGGGACCATGCGGTTGGGAGCCTACCGCTGCCGGCTCGAAGCGGACAGCCTCGCCGGCCGGGGATATGGAGTTCCCGAAATCTCCGAGAGGCACCGCCATCGCTACGAGTTCAATAACAATTACCGGAATGCCCTGGCCGATGCAGGGCTGCGATTGCCTGGAACTTCCCCCGATGGCAGCCTGGTCGAGATCATCGAGGTCCCCAACCATCCCTGGTTTGTCGGCGTGCAGTTTCACCCCGAGTTCACCTCACGCCCCCTGAAACCTCACCCCCTGTTTCGGGATTTCATCGGTGCGGCGGTCCAGGAGGCCGAAAGGCAACGCCACCCGATCATGGCTTCCCCTCTGGAACAGTGAGAGAAACACCGGTGCGCGCCTGCATCGCCCTTGGATCCAACCTGGGGGATCGCCGGGCGCATCTGATGAAAGCCCTCGAGCTGCTGGCCAATCTCCCCCATACAAGAGTCCTGCGTGTCTCCAGCTGGTATGAAAACCCGGCTGTGGACATTGAAGGGGGACATGACTTCCTCAATGGGGTTGCCGAGGTCGAAACCCTTCTCCCACCTGGAGACCTGCTCAAAGCTCTTCAACAGATTGAAACACTCTGTGGCAGGATCCGGAGTGGCGAAGGCTTCCAGAATCGGACACTGGATCTTGATCTTCTCCTGTATGGGGAGGAGCACATCCTCGAGAGCGGCCTGATCGTTCCGCATCCACGCATGTGGGAGCGTGATTTTGTCCGCATCCCCCTCGAAGAACTGGGAATCACTTCTGGAAAGAACCCGTTGTAATCATCTCTTCCTTTTCACCATCTGATGATAAACATCATCTAATGCCTGAAAATGCCTGTCAGGATTGAATTCCCGTTCGATCCGCTCCCTGCCCGCCCGGGCAATCTGGTGACGGCGCTCCGGGTCCTGAGAGAGAGATTGAACCACCTGAAGCAGCCCTTCGATATCTCCCTGTTTGACGAGGCATCCCGCTTCTCCATCCGCCAGCTGCTCACGAATCCCTCCCAGGTCATGGGCCACAACCGGCACCCCACATGCCATCGCCTCCAGCACCACACCGGGGAAGCTGTCTTCAGTATCCGGGAGATGAAGGAACAGGTCACAGGCATTCAGGATTCCGGCAATCTCCGCATGAGGCTGCTCCCGCATCCAGGCAAATGAACCCGAAGGGAAAGACTCCACTTCACGGGCGATCTCCTGGAAATATTTTTCCCTCCCTGGAGAAAGTCCTCCAACCATGGCGAAACGGTACCTGGCTGAGAGTTTCCCCCCTCACCCGGTTTCTGCCGATGGCTCTGGAGAGCTTGAGCCAGCCGGATAAAGTTGCGGTGGCCTTTGTTCTCGAGAAGCTTCGAAACCATTCCGATCACCAGATGATGGTCCTGCCAGCCCTGGGACTGGCGGAACGAACGGCGCTGGTCCGGCCGGATTCTGAAGACCTCCGGATCCGGGCCGGGATCATAGAGCACCTCGCCAGAATGGTCTTTCAACATCTGTTTTCGAACCGCCTTTGAAACAGCCAGGACATGAATCCGGTTCCAGGCAGCCCACGAACTGTAGAACCTTGCAGGGAGCGAACCGGTGATCAGGCGCAGGTGAGATAGTGCGGAGATTCCAAGGCGTGCAGGAACACCATAAAAGGGAAGATCGATGAAGTCATTGAAATGAACCAGATCGATCCTCTGATCTGTCAGGGCCTGGCCCAGCACCTCCGATGCCTGCCGAACACTCCTGAACCAGCGCACCCAATCCGTTCCGTGATGCCTTCTCAGCCGCAAAAAGTCCAGAGAAACCGTGTGAATCCCACGAACCTGTGCTTCCTGAAAAAGAGGACCTTTGTCCGGCAAAAATAAAACTACTTTATGGACTGTGTTGAAATGGGTCGCCATGGCGAGCAGCCGCAGCTCACTGCCGCCATCGAGCGCGGTGCTCGAACCCAGGTAAGCAATCTTCAGGGGCTGCATGGCCGGCTGATCTCTTCCAACCGCACAGCAAACTGGCGAAGCAGGTGTTCTTCAGACCAGTTCTGCCGGATGGTTTCGCGTGCTGACCGCCCCAGGCGTTCCATCAATTCCGGATGCCCTTGAAGAATGTGGGCTTTTTCCAGCATGTCTTCCGCATCGCGGCACAGGAAGCCATTGACCTCGTTTTCGATCAGCTCATTCACAGCTCCAACAGGATAGGTCAGAGCTGCCTGGCCGGCGGCCATTGCCTCCATCAGGACTCTCGGCACACCCGCCATCTTTTCGAGGGGATACAACCCGCAGTCCGCTTCACCAAGAAAGCCGGGAATCTGATGGCATTCCAGCGGCCCCAGATACCACTCCGGATGCCCCAGCTCTGACAGCTTCAATACAGCCTGCTCCCGCAGCGGACCATCCCCGCAGAATCTGGAGATGCCTTTACGGCAGTGCTGTGCGAGGTCGATAAAACGGAGAACCCCATTCGGCTCGGTATGTCTTCCATGCCAGCCAAGGCGGAGGGTTTCATCCCGGGCTGGATAATAGCGGGCCTGCATGGGCCTTTCTGGAAATTCCTCGAGGTTGATTCCGGGGTACTGAATTTCGATCTTCCCGGAAGCAATCCCCTCCACTTCGAGCGAATCGACCAGGTCTGGACCATCCACAAACACCTTTTCAGCCTGAAGGAGGTCGGTTCGAATCTGTGAGTGGAGCAGTGGAGCTAAAAACTGAGAACGGGTTTCCGAAAAGATATTCCCACCCGCGAGAACCACCCATGGCACTCCTGCTTTTCTGGCATAACGGCTGGCGGCACGTATAACTCCGGGCGTCGAATCCGATAACAGCAGCCTGGGAGGGCTGGCCTGGGTGGCATGACGCGAAAGCTTCTGCCGAACCCCACGCCACCTGAATACCTTGTCCATGAGACCATCGCTCATCCCGACCGGAGCAGTCGGGATATGCACTATTTCACACCCAGCAGTTTCGTAGGCCTCCGAGAGACGGTCACTGACCGCCACCAGGCGTATATTCCATCCGAACTGGCTGAGCCTCCGGATGATTCGATCGATCCAGCTGGTCATCCCACCGATGCGTGGGTAGACCGCTACAGTCAGAATTTCCAGATCGACCCCTGGGGTCACATCAGATACCCTCGCCGTCAGCCAGCCCCTCCGCTTCAGCCTGACCCTGTTCCAGTGGTGGCTCAGGGGGTGTTTCTCCAGCCGGGGGAAGATCTTCATCCCCATTGGCGGCTTCGGCAATCTTGGTTACCGCGGCCACCCGGTCCCCATCATCGAGGCGGATCAGGCGCACTCCCTGAGTGCTGCGTCCGATCGAACGAACCTCGCTGACCTTCTGCCGGATCATGATCCATTCTGGGTGATAATCATGATTTCTTCTTCTTCGCTGCACACCTCGACAGTTGCCACCACCTTGCCATTCCGTTCGGATGTGATGATGTTGATAACTCCCTGGCCGCCTCGTTTGACATGGCGGTATTCGCTGATCGCCGTGCGTTTGCCATACCCATGCTCGGTCACTGTAAAGAGGTACCCATCCACCGAAGCGGGATCCACACTGACAACCAGATCATCATCCCGGAGGCGGATCGCACGAACCCCGCGGGCGGTTCGGCCCATTGGACGGACATCCCCCTCCGAAAAACGCACCGCTTTGCCTTCACTCGTGGCGATGATGAGATCTTCCTGTCCATTGGTCTTGAGGACATTCACAAGGAAATCATCCGGATCAAGGTCGATAGCGATGATTCCGGCCTTGCGCGGATTGGAGAATGCCGACAGGTTGACCTTTTTGATGATTCCCTTGGTTGTAACCATCACCAGGAACTGGTTGTCACGAAATTCATCCACAGGCACAAAAGCCGTGATTTTTTCCCCGGGTTCGATATCGATGCAGTTGATAACCGCCTTCCCCCGCGCGGTGCGGCTGCCTTCCGGGATATTGTAGACCTTCAGCCAGTAGGCTTTTCCCTTGTCCGAAAAGAACATGAGATAATCATGGGTCGAAGAGACAAACAGGTCCTTGACATAATCATTGTCTTTGGTGGCCATGGCAGCGATTCCACGCCCGCCGCGCGATTGGGAACGATAGGTTTCCGGTGACTGGCGTTTGATGTATCCCGCCTGCGAAACCGTGATGACCATGTCTTCTCTTGCGATCAGATCCTCCAGATCGAACCCGCCGGAGGCATCGATGATCTCTGTGCGCCGCTCATCTCCGAATTTCGTTTTAACATGGGCCAGCTCCTCCTTCATCATGGAACTGACACGGGCAGGATTGCCGAGGATGTCCCGGTAGTCCGCAATCGCAGCCACCAGATCCTGGTGCTCCTGCTCGAGGACTTCCCGCTCGAGGCCGGTTAGACGCTGAAGCCGCATGTCGAGGATCGCGCGGGCCTGCTCCTCGCTGAACCCATACTCTGATGTCAGGCGCATCGCCGCCTCATCCCCGTCACGTGACGAACGGATGGTGGCAATGATCTGATCGATGAGATCCAGCGCACGGATCAACCCTTCCAGTATGTGCGCACGCTTGAGGGCTTTATCGAGCAGGTAACGGGTTCTTCGGGTGATGACCTCACGGCGGTGATCGAGGAAATGGTGGATCATCTGCGGCAGCGAGAGGTAAACCGGCCGATTTTCAACCAACGCCAGCAGGGTGATGCCGAAAGTCGTCTGCAGCCGTGAATGGTTGTACAGCTGGTTCAGAATCACCTCGCTGTTCTCGCCACGCTTGATTTCCAGGACAATCCGCATCCCCTTGCGGTCGCTCTCGTCCCGGATATCCGAAAGCCCCTCGATCTTTTTCTCACGAACCAGCGATGCGATATCTTCCAGCAGGCGCCCTTTGTTCACCTGGTAGGGGATTTCTGTGACGATAATCGATTCTCTTCCGGCTTTGCTGGTTTCCGTATGAGCCACCGCTCGAACCAGGATCTTCCCTCTCCCGGTTGTGTAGGCCTCATAGATCCCTTCTCGTCCGAGAATGGTCCCACCGGTCGGAAAGTCTGGACCGGGAATAAATTTCATCAGCTCACGGACACCCCAGGTCGGATTGTCGATCAGCGCGATACTGGCATCGACCACCTCTGTGAGGTTATGCGGCGGAATGCTGGTCGCCATACCCACCGCAATTCCTGAAGAACCATTGATCAGCAGGTTGGGAACCTGCGCCGGGAGAACCACCGGTTCGACATCTTTTTCATCGAAAGTGGGTTTGAAATCGACTGTATCTTTATCCAGGTCGGAAGTGAATTCTTCACAAAGGCGAGCCAGGCGGCACTCGGTGTAACGGTAAGCCGCAGCAGAATCTCCATCGATTGACCCGAAGTTTCCCTGGCCATCCACCAGGGGATAGCGCAGGTTCCATTCCTGCGCCATGCGCACCAGGCTTCATACACCGCCGAATCCCCATGCGGGTGGTATTTCCCGAGGACTTCACCAACCACCTTGGCACATTTTGAATACGGGCGTGAGGGGCCTAGCCCGGATTCATGCATGGCATACAGAATCCGCCGGTGAACCGGCTTGAAGCCATCCCGGACATCCGGCAAGGCACGCGCCACAATCACACTCATGGCATAATCGATATAGCTCTCCTGCATCTGTTCTTCGATCGCATGAGGCTTGATTCTCTCATCGGGACTCATTGTGATTCCTTCCTGCTCCTGCAATAACGTGTTGTTCGGGTGTGGGCCTTCGGCATTTCGTTTTCCGGGCCATGAGGCTCAGATATCGAGCACACGCACATTCAACGCATGGCGCTGGATAAACTCCCGGCGGGGTTCAACCTGGTCACCCATCAGGGTCGAAAAGACTTTTTCGGTTTCGGCTTCATCCTCGATGCGCACTTGAAGCAGAGTCCGCTGGCCAGGATCCATGGTTGTCTCCCACAGCTGCTCCGGATTCATCTCACCCAGGCCCTTGAAGCGCTGAACAGTCATCCCCTTCTGGCTGGATTCTTTGATCGCACTGAACAATCCCTCCAGACTGTAGACAGATCGTTCATCTTTCCCACGGGCATACACACCCAGAGGTTCGCTGTTCAAATGCTCATACGGCGTGGAACGATAACGATCCAGCGGGATGCCAAGCTCCATCAGGTCCTTCAGGCGGGGGTTGAGTTCCTTGTTCTCCGGCAGATCGATTTCCAGCCATTTGGATTTCTCCTCAGGGGGTTCGCCTGAATTATCATCCCCCTCCGTGGCAGCTGGCTGCCCTGAAAGGGAGCTTGAACCCAGCAGCTCCAGCCGCAGATGATCGATCTGCTCCTGGGTGACAGCCCAACGGTACTCTTCCCCCCTGACAAACAGAGCCATGGGAACCTGCCCGGATGCAATGAAGGTCAGGTACCGGTCGAAATCGATCCCTTTCCTTTCCAGCACCCTGGCAATCCGCCCGATCCAGAGAATGTGATCCACCAGACGCCGGAGGTCATCCCCAGCCAGCGGCGGGCGTGTTTCACCTTCGGAGCCTGGGGTCAGCCGGATTTCGGCTTCTTCACAACCAATCGAAATCAGCTCACGGTTGAGCTCTTCCTCACTCTGGATATAACGCATCTGCTTCCCCTTCTTTATGAGGAAGAGCGGTGGCTGGGCAATATAGATATGGCCGCTCTCGATCAACGGACGGAACTGCCGGAAAAAGAAAGTCAGCAGCAGGGTCCGGATATGGGCGCCATCCACATCAGCGTCGGTCATCAGAATCACTTTGCTGTACCGCAAGCCTTCAATTCGGAAATCATCCGCCCCCACCCCGGTTCCGAGCGCTGTGATGACAGTCTGGATTTCCTCATTGGACAGGACCTTGTCCAGGCGCGCTTTCTCGACATTGATAATCTTGCCCTTGAGCGGCAGGATGGCCTGGAAACGCCGGTCGCGCCCCTGCTTGGCGGAACCACCCGCAGAATCTCCCTCGACCAGGAAGACCTCCGATTTATCCGCATCCCGCTCTGTGCAGTCAGCCAGCTTTCCGGGCAATGATCCTCCCTCGAGAATCCCTTTCCGGCGTGCCAGGTTCTTGGCTTTGCGTGCTGCTTCACGAGCCACTGCCGCATTGGTGGCCTTATTGACGATCCCGCGCGCAACTGAGGGGTTCTCCTCCAGGAAAGTTCCCAATCCATCGGTCAAAACGGATTCGACAACACCTCGTATCTCGGAATTGAGCAGCTTCACCTTGGTCTGCGCCTCGAACTGTGGATCGGAAATCTTCACACTGATCACAGCGGTCAGGCCTTCACGGACATCCTCACCCTGCAGCGAAAAATCTTCCTGTTTGAAGAGGCGGTTCTGTTTTCCATATCGATTCAAAACTTTGGTCAAACCCGCCTTGAAACCTTCCAGATGGGATCCCCCGCTGGTGGTGTTGATGGTGTTGGCAAAACAAAACACATTTTCGTGAAAACCATCGTTGTACTGCAGCGCGATCTCCACCCGCCAGTAATGATCATCGGATACTTCCGGGTTATGCTCCTTCTCGATCAGAATCGGTTTGGAGGGAATGATCTCTTTGTCTTTGTTGAGATATTCAACAAACTCGGCCACTCCGCCTTCATAATGATAGGTGTCTTCCTTTCCGGTTCGCTCATCCGACAGATGGATCCGGATGCCACGATTCAGGAAAGCCATTTCACGAAAACGCGCCGCCAGAACTTCGTAGGAAAATTCATTGACTTCGAAATATTTGAAGTCGGGCCGGAAAGTCTGGCGTGTCCCTCTCAGATTGGTCGGGCCGATAAACTCCACATCCCCGGTCGCCACGCTGTGGTCATAATGCTGATGGTAGTGGCGGCCATCCCGATAGACATCCACATCGAAAAAAGTGGATAGCGCATTCACCACCGAGACACCGACTCCATGCAGCCCGCCTGAGGCTTTGTAGGATTTATTGTCAAACTTCCCGCCCGCATGAAGTGTGGTGAGAACCACTTCGAGGGCAGACTTATTGGGATAAGTGGGATGCCGGTCGACCGGGATGCCGCGTCCATTGTCGACCACAGTGATGCTGTTGTCGTAATGGATGGTGACATCGATCCTGTCGCTGTATCCGGCGATGGCTTCATCGACACTGTTGTCGACCACCTCGAACACCAGGTGATGCAGCCCCTGGCTTCCGGTCTGCCCGATATACATGCCTGGACGCTTGCGGACAGCATCCAGTCCTTCAAGGACGACGATACTTTCTGCGCCATATCCATTTTCTGGGGATATGGGCACAGGTGGGTTCACTGCTGTTTCTGTCAAGGCTTCGTCTCAACTCCGGGAATGGATTAACAGGTCTTTTTGAAGATCGGATTCAGCCCCTCATCCTTCGATCTTCAGGACCTGTTTAAGATACCTTTAACCCATTGAAATGTCAAGAGTTAAAAGTTTAGAATCAAGCCGAATGACTTGCCAGCTCCACCTATTGAGGAAATCCCCCTCAAACACGGTTGATCTGGACAATAATTTCATTAATTATATTTAGATCGTAATATCTCAAATCCCAGATATAAGGTGGATTCAGGATGATTGCCGTGATCGGAATCCCACAAAATATCAAAGGAATGTTCAAAAAATGCCGGAAAATTTGGGAATTGGCCCAATGATTGATATATAAAATGATTGTGAAATTCCAATCGACACAGAAATGTTTTTCAGATAATGTCTTTTTGACAGATTTCCAACCGGGCCGGAAATCATGAAAAAAATCATTCTTTTCATTTTATCTGCACTTCTCGCCTTTCCGGTGGTCGCCCAATCGTACCACCCCAATTGGAGTGTGCGCGCCTTTCGCAACCAGGATGGCCTGCCTTATGAGGTTGTTCGGGATATCAGCTGGCACCGTGACTCTCCTGTGGTCTGGTTTGCCACTTGGAGCGGGGGAGTGGCATGCTTTGATGGCCTCAACTGGAGAACTTTGGCGCCATCCACGGGATTTCCTTTTGATTCGATCCGAACTGTTACCGCAGTCGGCGCAGGCAAAGCCTGGATCGGGGCCGATCTCGGGCTTGTTTATGTGGATTTGGACCGAAAGGTGGTTCTCACCAAAGAAAAATATCCCACCCTGGTCGAATCCAATTGCTTTTCCTCTCTCCGGGTGTCGGAAGAGGAAGTGTGGATCGGGACCTTCAGCGGTTATATCCTCGCTGTTTCGGCGGAAATTCCGGCAGGAGCCTCGCCCACCTGGCGAGTTGTGCTTGGAGATGAATTAACCCGGGGAGCCCAGATTCGCAAGATGATCCGTGATCGCCAGGGTCGAATCTGGGTGGCGAACAGTGATACCGGAGTCCTTTGTTTTGAAGGCAGCAGTTGGAGAAAGGTGGCCACCAGTGATGAGCTGGGAGGCGATTGCCTGTCGATTTGTGAGGCTCCGGATGGCTCAATCTGGGCGACCGGCCTCAATGCCCTGAACCGGTATGATGGTAAAGGTTGGGAGGTAGTCCATACTTTCCACCCTGCAATCACTTGTGTCGTTTTTACTCCGGATGGGATCCCCCTTGTTGGAACCAATAAAGGTTTGTTCGTTCGCCAGAACGAAAAGTGGAACAAGTTTTCCCTCGATCAGGAATCTCCGGATCAGTATGTCGAAACCCTGGCCTGCCAGCCGGATGGCATTGTCTGGGTGGGAACTCGTGTGGGAGCGTTCCGGCTGTCTCCCACACTCTGGACCCAGTGCACAGATAACGACAATAATTCGAAGCTCCTTGAAAAATCCTTAATTGCCGAGCCGGATCGACCTCCCCTGGCGCTGTCAGAAAACAATGAGCTGATGCAATTCGATGGAACCCTCTGGCGGCCGATTCTGGCACTGCCTTCCCGTGAGACTTCTATTGGAATGATGACCAGACCCCGGGAAGAAAAGGTCTGGATTCTTTCCGGCACGGATGTGTTCCATTGTTCTCTCACCCCCCCCGCTCTCCTCGAGAAGATTTCTGTGCCCGGCCAGTTTGACCCCCGATCGTTGTATCAGGATAAAAAAGGGGATCTCTGGCTGCTGAGCTCGACTGGTTTGTATCGCCTCGATAAAGGCTCCTGGATCGCTGAGCCTGCTGGAAAAGACAACTATATCCGTGAAAAAATCCAGGGAATGGCTCATCTGGAAAATGGCGATTACTGGATTGGCTATGATGACCGTGTTGAGCATTGGCATGGAGGGGAAATCACTTCTTACCCGGCGCGAGGGAAGATATTTCAGGGGTGGCCGCCGACCGGGGTGATCCTGGAAACCCATGATAAACGTCTGATTTTTGGCACTCCGAGTTATGGGCTTTTATTCCGCGACACGAAAAACAACTGGACAAAATCACAGAGAAAGAAGGTCTGTTTCGAAATCGAGTTTCATCTCTTTATGAGGATACTCGTAAAATCCTGTGGGTGGGGCACCGTGACAATGGCCTTTCTTTCCAGTATGGCAACCTCTGGATTCCCCATAAATATCATGAGGGCCTCCCGAATGGGTCGGTCCTTTGTCTGGGGGAATACCCTGCGGGTAAATTGTGGGCTTCTGTCACTGGGAGCTCCTTTTACACCTATTCCCGCTCCGAAGGTTCTCCGGATACCACCCTTTTTGTAGCAGACCCGGAACTGAGTGAAAACGAGTCGGCTTTTATCTCTTTTAAGGGAATAGATTTATGGAAAAGGACACGCTCGGAGGACCTTTATTTTTCCTACCGGATCATCCCTGAATCCCAGCGTTTTACTGATCTGGCCTGGTCTCCATTCACTCGGGAGACCCAGGTTATGCTGCCCTTGCTCGAACCGGGACAATATCTCATCCAGGTCCGCAGCCTCGATTCAGATGGAAATCTCGACCCTTCTCCGGCGACCACTACTCTGACTGTCAATCCTCCTGTCTGGCAGAGAGGGGAGTTCTACTTTCCTGTCATTATCCTGTCATTGGTGACTCTGATCGCCCTGGCAGCATTTTTCCGCAAGCATATCGCCCTGACCGAATCGGAGGAGAGGTATCGGACCCTGGTGGAAGATGCCTTGACTGTGATACTCAAATGGGACTCCGCCGAACGGATCACCTATTGGAATGAGTATGCCGAAAAACTTTTCTGCATCCCCGCGGATCAGGCTGTTGGATCCACTGTTCAGGAGACCCTGTTCTCCCAGCCTGAGGATGGCCACAAGGCGCTTTCTGAAATCCGACAGATGCTGATCAGTTCAAAAGGCCTCCCGGTCCAACGGCGCAGCAGCACACCTCCAAAGATGGACGGCATCTGCACCTGAACTGGATATACCGTTCGGTGCTGGATGATCAGGGGCAAATGAAAGAAGTCCATGCTTTCGGGACCGACTGCACTGAGCAGGTGGTAACAGAAAACGCTCTGCTGGAATCCGAGCAGACCTACAAATCCCTTGTGGAAGGAGCCAGCGATTCGATTGTGATCCTGCAGGATGGGATCGTGAAATATGCCAATCCACAGCTGAGCGCAATGACGGGCTACCCGCTCGAATCCTTGCTCAATCACCCGTTTCTCAACCATGTCGATGAGAAAGACCGTGAAAAGGTTTTACAAACCTACTCACGTCGGCTCTCCGGTGAAACTGTCCAGAAAAATTACGAAGTTAAAATCCGGGACCGGCTGGGCCGCCGGATCGAAACCGAAACCCATGCCAGCCTGATCTCTTATGAAGGGCGTCCCGCATCGCTGATGCTG
>LMZT01000126.1 GCA_001567115.1 Candidatus Hinthialibacteria bacterium OLB16
CTCCGGGGGGGCGGTGGCCGAGGCGTCCTCCCAGGCCGACCTTTTCGAGCAGGCAGGCCCCTTTGTCACGGGCTTCATCCGCGCTCATCCCGGCGAAAGTCATCGGCAGGGTGACATTTTCCAGCGCGGTCATGACTGGAATGAGGTTGAAAGTCTGGAAGATGTAGCCGATCTTACGGCACCGCAGCCAGGCCAGCTCATAAGTTCCCAGTTTGGAGATATCGACCTCATCGATATACACCTCGCCCGAGGTCGGTTTGTCCAGCCCGCCGATCATGTTGAAGAAGGTGCTTTTTCCCGAGCCGCTCGGCCCCATGATGCTGATGTATTCACCGGCATCCACAGTCAGGCTGATCCCGCGCAATGCATGAACCTCCTGGCTGCCCATGTGATACACCTTGGTGACTTCCTGGGTGTGCACGATTCGATGGTTCAACAGGTCGGTCATATCTGTCCTTTCCAGCACCGGGCGGCGGGTTCTACAGCTCGGTTCGCATCGCATCCACCGGCTTCATCCGGGCCGCGACATAGGTCGGATAGATGGCTGCAATGACAGCCAGCAGGGTTCCCGCCAGAACAGCGACCGGCCCGCAAGCCGCCAGGCAGCGAAGGTATTCAACAGGTGAGAGCAGGCTGAATTCGAGGACCGCCCCAATCTGAAGGATGCTCAACAAAAATCCGAGCACAGCCCCGCTCAGGCTTCCGAGCAGCCCGATAAAAAAACTTTCGACCAGGAACAGGCGCACCACAAAACGATCCAAAGCCCCCAGGCACTTAAGGGTTCCAATCTCGCGGATCCGCTCGGTTACACTCATCAGCATGGTATTGGTGATGCCGGCCAGGCAGAGCAGTGCGGACAAGCCCAGCAGCCAGGCCTGGCGCTGGCTCTGAAGGTCCAGAGACTGCTGGTTATGCGTGACAATCCCGGCACGCTCCAGCATCGCTTTGGCATGGACATCGTCTTTCTGGATGATGCTTGAAAGAAGCGACTGGTAGCAGAATGAAGACATGAAGAATGCCACCACGATGGCGATCCCGGCGAATGTGAGAAAAGAGCGCCCAAGCCGGTTGCGGACATTCGACAGGCACATGTCCAGGGTTCTTCGCCAGGGGAGCACGACCTGGCGGGCGATCTTGTCAGGATTATTCCGGAAAATGCCTGGAGCGCTGTTGGTGGTTTCCATTGGTTTTGAATGTCCATGCCTGGACCAGCTCCAAAAGGAGTTTGCATCCATTGCACTTTATCTTGCCGAACAGATGAACAGAAGATGGCAATCGGGAAGGAACGGCAAATATTCCTGAAATGAAATCCAGGCGGGTTCCACGCATTCCTGCGCTGAACATCACCCCGAAACGGGCCTTCAGCGCTGGCTTATTGCGCGGGGTAATTCCCCTCTTCGCGCCAGACCTTCTGCATCAGCTCATACCGTTCCAGGCGCATCCCGGTGTAGATGCAGTTGCTGGTGGCGAAGACATATCCCCCTCCCGGCATCCCGGACCGCAGGGCATACCTGGCGGACTCGATGACCTCCTCATCGGTGCCGGTATCGAGCATCCCACAGTTGACATTTCCGATCAGGCACACCTCCTTGCCATACAGTCGTTTGACCTCGGCGATATCCACCCCAGCCTGAGGATCGAGTGAATGGAGGGCATGGGGCCTGGCCTGCACCATCTGATCGATGATCGGCATGATGTTGCCATCGGTGTGTTTGATGACATAGAAGCCCATGCTGCGGTAGCCTTCGATCAGCCGGGCCAGATAGGGTGTGATGAATTCACTGAACTGATTGGGGCTGAGAAACGGGCCGGTATTGAGGCAGTAATCGGCGCACAGAGCGAATCCATCCAGCCCTCCCGCCTCTTTGAGCCGCTCTGCCCACTCCAAGGCTCTGTCCACCATCTCACCCGCCTCTTTCCTGATGCCGCCTGGATCATCCGCCATCCGGTAGGAGAAGTCATACATGGCATTGCCATCCGGGATGGCATAGGTGGCATCTCCATGGATCATCAGAAAGAAGCGGTCACCGGCCTTTTCCCGCACCAGGTGGATCAGCCGGATGGTTTCCTCTTCGGTGCCCGGATTGGGGTGGAGAAAGATGGCCGAATGCTCAAAGCGTTCGGCTGTGGCGATGAACAGATCGGCGATGTCATTGCGATGCAGCTGCCTCTCCTTCTCCTCCATCTGATCCCACTGGTGATAGCTGCGATGTCCCGGAAAAACCTTGCCAAAGGCCTCCATGGTCTGAAAGAACACCAGTTCCATGTGTGGAACCCTTCCGGTGAGGGGCTGGCGGTTGAGAGCCGCGATAAATCGTTCACGTGGGGTCTGCATGGGATTGCACATACTCCGAATAAAATAATGTGTTATGGGAATGCAATAATGTGCTCCTTCCCATGGCAGGGGTAAAGAGGGGGCTTTCAAATATCAGGTGAAGCAGCCGGTTCAGATGGGAGTTCGAGAACAGATTTCACCGCGGCCAAAACCGCTTCTGTCGAAAAAGATTTCATGCAAGCCCGGTCGATGGGGCATTCTCTCAGAAAGCAGGGGTTGCAGGCGACCTCCGATTGAAAGATCCGATGCTGCTTTCCCTGGGGGCCGGTCCAGCCGGAGTCGGTCGAACCGAACAGAGCGACAACCGGTGTGCCGAGCGCATCGGCAAGGTGCATCGGGCCACTATCGTTGCTCAACAGGCATGAGCAACCGGCAATCAACGCCATCAGACCCCGGATATCGGTTTTTCCAGCGAGGTCATTCCCTCTGCCCGGATGGCATTTCGATAGAATCATCTCATTGATTGCCTGATCTTTCTCAGTGCCAAAAGTCACGATGAAGCAGCCGCAACGGGAGAGCTCCGCCAGGGTTTCCTGGAAGCGGCCGCTTTCCCACTGCTTGGCGGAGCCATAAGCCGCTCCAGCAGCCACCCCCACAACCGGCCGCTGATGCCCTGGGTGAGTTTCTGCAGCATCTCCTTCCCCTGGCGGATCTCTTCATCGGAAAGATAGAGTCTCGGGATCCTTTCGGGGTTCGTGGTGCGCCACTCTCGAGGCAGCAGGTGGAGGTAATAATCGACCATGTGCAGCGAGCGGGTTTTCGGGCTGCAAAGGACCGGATGAGTCAGCAATGGGCCGCGCCAGTCTCTGCGGTAACCCACCCTGCGGGGGATGCCGGCATTCCGGGCCTCCCGTGCAGAGGAAAAGGAGTTGGTGAAGAGAAACACCTGCCCGTAACCCGCCTCCCGGATGCCGGGGAGCAGGGTTTCCGGATTTTCTCGAGGAATTTCATGCAGGGCGATGACTCCAGGAAAGTTCCGGAAAAGGGTGGTGGAAGCCGTTGGCCCCCAGATGCCGAGGCCTCCCTCTGGGTTCTGTTGTGCAATGAGCTGAACCGCCGGAGTGGCCATGACAGCATCTCCGATCCAGTTTGGAACACGGATCAGGGTTTTCATGAAGCCCGGCCCACCGGAAGAGGCAGAAGAACCTCCATGCAGGCTCCTGAGGCATCACCTCGGTTTGACGGATGAAGTTTCCCCTGATGGATGTCCACAATGATGCTTCGAACCCAGGCAAGCCCAAGGCCTCCCTGGCGCTTCTTGGTGGTGAAGTCAAAGTGGAACACCTGCTGCAGCTCCACCCCCTCGAGGCGCTGGCCATCCGGGTTCTGGAAGCCGGTGCCATTGTCCACCACCCGCAGGATGGCCCATTCCGGATTCCGGTGGCAGGAGATCTCCACCCGGCCTGGTGGCTGAGGATGCTCCGACTGGCGATCCGCGATAGCTTGAGTGGCATTGGCCAGAAGGTTGAACAGCACCAGCTTCAGGAGGCGTGGATCGGCTTCGGCCACAACCTCCTCACAGCCCGGGAGCAGCTCATAGGCAACCTGGCGCGAAGTGGAATGGCGGTATAGCTCGATCACCTCCAGGATCAGGTGGTTGAGGTGGACAGGTTCGAATTGAGGCTCGCGTGTAAAGCTGAAGGCACGATAGACATTCACCACCTCCTGAAGGAGAACAGTTGTTTTACGCAGCCCTTCGAGCGCCGCATGGACCATGTCACGTTTTTCGCCGGGGATTTCGACAATCCCGCGCCGGAAGGCGGTCCGCAGTGTTTCGAGCTCGAGTTTGCCGGTGGCGAGAATATTGGTGAGGTCATGCCCCATGCTGGCCGACAGGTCGATGCTGACCTCATAACGTCCCCGATCCAGGGCTTCCTGTCTTTCGAGCGAACGGGTCAGGAGCAGGCCGATCTGGCGCACCAGCGCCCTGAAATAGGGGATAGCCAGCTCGGGGGATTCCCCCTGGACCGGGAAGAGGCCCAGCAGGAGGCCGCACTTTTCATCCCGGCGGCGAACTGCACCGACACACCACGCCAGGTCACCCCTGGCGCCCAGGATCAGCTCTCCTTCGGACTCGAACTGTCCGGTAATCTGCCTGAGGGACTGCCCACTTTCACCGAAGGGGGCATCCAGATCCGGGGCAGAAGCTCCTTCTGGTGCGAGAAGGTGATCCTTCCACCCACCATGGCTCACAGGAATCCATATAACCATTTCGTATCCCATCCCCTGGCGGATGACTTCGAGGGCAGATGCCCAGAAAGACTGCCTGTCACGGTCATAAGCCGGCTGCAGCCCTTCTCCATCCCCGTCTGAGTCCGAAAGCTCGAAGTGGACACTGGAGAGCCGTGTGCCACGCGCCAGAGTATTGTAGGCACGTTCGACAGCATGGCGGGGGCGCGGGATGACAGGAGGCAAATCCCCTCCTGGAATGGCGAGAGCCTGTGCGATTCTGGCGAGCGGGCGGATCGCGCCGGTGTAGAGCAGGAGGGCCACAAGCAGGAGCGCAAGTGTGAAAATCACTGCATAACCTCGATATTCGATCACCAGCTGACGAACCTCGGGAAGGTCAGGCCAGCTCACCAGATGAACCCAGACTTCATAACCCTCGGAGATGGTGCCGCGTGCGGTAAATTCGAAGTTCCTTGAAAAAAGGCAGTTTCCCCAGGTATTGAAGCGCTGCCGTTTCGCCTCCACTTCCGGAGGCTCCCCCCGATACAGGACGACTCCTGATGCATCGGTCACTTCGAGCAGAATGGCCGGAAAATCCGGCTGGCTGATCAGGGTCATCACTTTCCCGGCGGCACGATCGACTTCGGCTTTCAACTCAGTCAGAGGCCGTGATCCCAGCGAGCTGATATCCCTCATGCGGGACTGGATTTCACTTAAAGGCCTCTTTTTTTCAATAATCAGTTCCTTCTTGCGAAGGTTGAAATTGTTTTCCAGGAGAATCAGAACCAGCCCCTCGATCAGCACTGTGGCAAGAATCAGGGAAATGGCCAGCAAACGAAAGCGGTATTTTCCCGAAGCGATATTCGGAATTCCGATGTGCGAGGTCTGGGGCAGCGCAGAGGAAGGGGTGGCTGTTCGTCCTCCATCCTGCTTCTGATGTTCGTTCATTCAGTGATCTTCCCGGGATCCATGTTATCCATCGGATCCAAACCTATTGGGGATTCCAGGCGGAAGCCCATTCTTCGTACAGATCATACCCGAAGCGGCGCGAAGTTGCCTTCCCGGCATCACCTACGACATAAAAACGTGTCCCTGAACCGCGCCGTTCTTTGAATGAGGCATAGTCCATCCAGTCACGAAACTCGACAGGAGCATCGGGGTTGCGAAGGACCCCTTTTTCGACCACCCAGTCCGGCCTCTGAACCGCCAGAATCGGCCAGTCATGCGCCACAATATAAATGGTCGGAATTCTTGGGGAAGCCAGCAGCAGGCGCTGCGAACGCCGCATCTGATCGAATCGCCCCGAAATTTCCTCCACCAGAGGCCCTGCGGTGGGATTGAGGACCAGTTGGGGAGACTGGGCGGCATTGGGCGGCAACAGAGGGAAAGAGATAAACCCCCACAGCGCCAGGCAGGGAAAACCGACACAGAGAATCTTTGCGGGAAGGACCAGCCCCACCAGCAGGATCAGAAAGGGAATTGCCACCGCCAGGTTCCCGGATTCCCTCGGAAACAGCAGGAACACCCCTGCCAGAACCAGGCTGTTTAAAATCGAGACAACACACAAGGCCTTCTCTGAGTCTTCGAAATCATCCCAGTCTTTCCGGACCCGCCACAGAGCGATCGCCAGCAGGACCAGCAGAGGAGGAGGCAGAGAGTAGCGCAGCAGCCGGTACAGGACCACACGGGTGTCCGGGTCTTCGCGGAAGTACTGAAAAGCATCTCCACCGGCAGTCATCCAGACCGGGATTTCAGCCAGGCAGTAGATTCCCAGGCTGGCCATCAGAACCACCGCCGCGCCAAGGAATCTGCGGATATGGGTTTGCTCAAACACCACGATAACCAGAAGCCAGGTCGGCACCAGCGCCAGGCTGGTCATCCGGAATCCGGCGGATGCCCCCAGGGCCAATCCGGATAAAAAATATCCACCCAGGGAATGGGTTTCAGAAGCGAGCGAACGAGAGAGAAACAGAGTCGACAGACAGACCAGGCTGGTCTGCCAGATCGCCTCCGAGCCGGTGCCACAGGCCAGCAGAAACAGGGGGTGAACCAGGATCCCGAACGCAATCATTCGTTTGCGCAGAGTTGCAATTTCATCGGGCAGCCACAACCAGGCAATTGTCGCCGCCAGGCCGGCTAGAAGCTGGGCGCTGAAAAGGGTTGGCCACCCCCCCAAAGGTTTGAGCACTGCCACCAGGCCTTCGTAGAGCGGAAAACCGGGTGGGCGGCTCATCGAATACCCTCCGATTCGGTGCATCCAGTCCGCATTGAAAGCCACCGCCCAGGTGTCCGGGTCGGTTCCATAGCCGAGGAATCCGAAGGGAACCATCATCGGCATCAGAAGGATCCAGGATAAAAGCAGGCGCGGGCCTTGAGCTCCCGGAAGGAAATCACAAACTCCCCAACCCAGAAAACACAGCCCCATCCACCCCAGTCCCCAGCGCACCAGCAGGAGCTGCATGACTTCCCCGGGTGACAGAGGATGGCCGATCATCGATTCGACCAGGCCCCGCATCAGGCCTGCCGATGCGGCCAGAAGCAGAGTGGCGGCAGTCAGGCACAGCAATGGGCGCAGCCGCGGCATCCCGGCCTCTTCGTCACGCCATGCCTGATAGGACCACTGTGTGGGATCCCGGAACTCGTTCATTGCACTGTAGTTGTCCTGGTTTCAGAAATCTCCAGGAGCCATTCATACTGCAGGAGGAACCCGAGGGAAACCCAATCGATGGAACCGGTTCCCTGGTCGAAGCGGTGCATGGCCGCGGGATCGAGCATCCCGGATTCCCAGACCCTTGGCAGCAGGTTCGATAATGATTTCCGGGTTTGCAGGAGCCTGCGGCAGAGCAGGTCGGCGCCGACAGGCGGCTTGCCATGCCGGGCGATGCGCTGCCAGGCTTTGTGAGCTGCTTTTTTGAAGAAACCGAACTTCTGGCGAAGGTGGGTGTGAAGGCGGGGATGAGCGAGATCCTGTGGCAGGAGGCCCGAGTCGAGGGGGAACTTTCCCAATGCCGGATCCAGGCGGATCAGCAGTCCGGCCATCAGGTTTCCGCCACGCTTGAACCGGGGTGGAACACCCCTGGCCCACTGCACAAAACCGGGATGGAAAAAGGGCGCCAGGATGATCCGTTCCCGTGAGGATGAGGAATAATCCACTCCCACCCAGCGCTGCATCCGTTCCGCCAGATAAAACTCATCTGTTGCCGAAAGCCAGGAGAGATCGCTCGCGAGCAGGCTTTCCTGCACCGCACGGCGCCCGGCCTCCTCAATATCTCTTTTTGATTCTTTCCGGAATATTTCCAGATTGACTGCCTGGTTGGTGAAAATTCGCCATTTCATCAGCCCTTCCACCAGAGAAAGCGATGGCCTGTCCGCATCCGGCTGGCCGGCATAGTAGAAACCGCGGGCGAATTCCCCATTCTGCCCGGAAAAACGCGGGCCTTCAGCTGCGGTCTCATTGACCCAGTCCAGGACCCGACGGGAAAATGGGTTGGAGCAGTGCCCCACTTTCTCAGAGGAGGTTTTGATTCTGGTGATCAGTTCTGTTTCGGAGGTGTCATCGAGAGTGGTGAGGTCAATCACCTGGTGGTGAAGCTCCCACTCGCGTGCAATCCTCCCGGCGGTGACACAATCCGGGCTGCCGGGGTAGCCCAGGGTCAGTGATCGGAGGGATTTCCGCTGCTGTGGAGGGATGGCTGAAAGGATCAGGCGGCTGTCCAGACCGCCACTCAACTCGATACCCGCATCCGGATATGCCTTGAGACAGGTGGTGATCGAGTGGGCCAGAATGTCGAGTCCTGCATCAAAAGCGGCCTGCCGGTCGGTGTATGGAACGGGACAGGATCTTTTCTGGTACTGGTTCTGCTCCAGAGTCCCCCCGAAGAGCTGGGCATATCCCCCGGCGGGGATCTTGCTCACCCCTTTGAAGGGGGTCCGGTCATGAAGGTAATTCCCCACACGGGCATAGGCGCTCATTGAATCGAGATCGATTTCGGCCCCACTCCAGGCCCCCAGCATCAGGCACGAGGAGCTGACCGCTGCCCAGGAATCCCCTGAAGAGGTATACAGATGCTGCAATCCCTGGCTGTCGGTAGCACAGACCACTTTCTTTTCGCCCTGAATCCCCAGGCAGGCTGCCCAGGGAGGGGCGAGATCCTTTGCAAATGAGATTCCCTGCTCCAGAAACTGCTCCAGCTGGGATTGAACGGTGAATATCTGACCCTTATCCACATGGTAGCACCCACAAGGGACCAGCAGGCAGAAATTCCCCCGGGAATCGCTGGAGTAATGGTCAGCACTGGGGGTGGATGACAGGATCAGGAAGTCGGATTCGAAATGAACAGTCTGAGCGGGGCAGGAGGCAAACCGCTGGAACAGGCGCTCCGCGGTTGCGGCCAGGCTGTGCTGCTGATGTGGATCGACCCGGCCTGGCCTGAATGAAATGGCAAGAAAATGGCTCATGAGATTCCCCTCCCCAGTCTATGTTGGAAAGGGATGCTCGAACAAGACAAGCGGGGGAATCTTTTCAGTTTATCGTTCTGCGAATCAGCCCCACCAGGACACCGACAATTCGGAAGCGATCCTCCGGGGTGACCACGATGGGTGGATAGTCGCGGTTTTCCGCCTTGAGGATGATCTGATCCGGCCCCGGCAGGTAACGCTTGACTGTGGCTTCATCATTGACTGTAGCCACCACCACCTCACCGGAGCGTGCGGTCCGCTGTTTTTCACGACCGCCAGATCGCCATCGAAAATCCCCGCTTCGATCATGCTGTCACCGGTGATTCGAAGCCCAAACAGCTCGACATTCGGGCCGCCACCGAACAGGGCCTGGTCAACCCCGATTTCGTCTTCCTTGTTTTCTTCAGCGAGAACGGGAGACCCGGCCGCCACCATCCCGACAATCGGCAGTGATTTCCACCAGTGGGTCAGGCCTTCCGGCAGGCGATGTTCGGGGAATGGGACCACATTCGATGGAACCTGGTGGAAAGGCGATGCCGCCTGGGTGGGTTCGAGTGATTTCTTGAACGGTGAAGAGCCATCCGGATTCAACAGGCTCGACCCGCGCCGCGCTCCTTTGCGAAGAAGGATGAAACCATTGGCGGCCAGGACCTTGAGGTGATATCGAATCCCATTCGTGGAGGCGATTCCAAAAGCATCACACATCTCACGCAGGGAGGGGGATACCCATTTTCTTCGACATGATTGCGGATGAACTCCCAGATTTCGATCTGAATGGAAGTCAAAGCGGCTTTTCCATGGATGGTGGTCACTTTGCGCCCGGTTCGACGGGTGGTTTTGCTGCTACGATCGTTGCTCATCAATGCCTCCGTGGAATATTCCGATCTGCAGGGTTCTTCCCCCTCTCTGCACCGCAGAAAGGGGGAATTGGGGGTTGGGGGGGAGAACCGAACAAAATCCGTTTTCACAGTAAAAATCCCTATAAAGGGTCTGTTTTCAATTCCAAAGTAATTGATCTTAAGATCACTATACTGCACAAAGATGCAATTCGCAAGAGATTTTTTCAGAATTGTAGAAAGTATTCCGGGGGGGCTATTTTCCAGCGGCAACCAGGCGGTTCATGGCGGCCACGAACAATACCCCATTGGCGGCGATGGGGGTTCCCTGGATGGGTGCCTGCAGGTCAATTTGGCTGATCACTTCGAGCTCACGGCCCGCTTTGAGCACCCACAGCTGGCCCGCGTGAGTTCCGATATAGACCTTCCCATCGGCAACCAGGGGCGATCCCCAGATTTCCCCTTCGGCATCGATCTTCCAGACTCCCTGGCCGGTTTTCCGATCGATGCAGTGGATATGGTGTCCACAATCGCCGATGAACACCAGGTCATTCGTGACAGCCGGTGTGGACATGCAGTGGCGCTCGAGAGGGTAAGACCACACCTGTGCAGTGGCGGTGGTGGTTCCGGTCTGACCGGCATCGATACATTTAAGCCAGGCCTCGTTCTTGCCATGCCAGAGATCTCCGCCCGCGGCCACATAAACACGGCCATCCACAAACACTGGCATCCCCGTGATGTTGCTGGGGCTGGTTTTCAGATTCCCTTTGTAGCGATGAACATCTTCTTTCGGCCCCAGGGGGTCGCAATCGAACCGGAACACCCGCTTCAGGATCGAAAGTCCGCCGCTTTGGGAGGGGTCGGCCGGTTTGAATCCATAAACAACACCATCACCCCCACCAAAGCAGATCAATCCCTGGCCATTCACAACCCCATAAGAAGGAGAGGACCAGGTGCAGTGGACTGTACGCGGTCCCATGTTCTCGCCATCGACAGCGACTATCTTCCCGGTGGTTTTCTCGAGGGCCACCAGGCCCGGGGCTTCGAGAGCCGGGATATAGCGATGCGCGGCATCGACACCATTGGAGGTGCAGACATACAGGAACTGATCCCTGACAAGGACCGAGCCATGGACCGCATCATGCGGATGAACCCCAAGCGAATCGATCAGATTGGTCACCCACAGGATATCGGCATTGGTGGAATCGAGAGGGGCGGAATCCTCGGTGTGAGTCATATATTTCCACTCATCCACAAAGGGGCCGTCATTTCCGTTTTTCTGCCCATCGAGATCGAGGCAGATGACTTCGCAACGGTTCGTGATCAGGTAGATGCGGTTGCCTTCGACTGTCGGGACCCCGGCAAGGCCGATGCCAGGCCAGTCCTGATAATCGGCGATTTTGGGGATCACCAGCTGCCAGAGAAAGGATCCATCTTTTTCATCCAGGCAGAGGAGGATGGCACGGTCCCCCAGGTGGTTTTCATCACGGGGAATTTCATTGTTGGTACCGATGAGCACTCTGCCATTGGCAACAATCGGTGTGTTGTAAGTATTTGTCCCGAGTTCGACTGTCCAGCGGATATTCTCCCGGGTATCCAGGTTGAATGTGGAAGGGAGATTGACCTCATCGGAAACCATGTTCCGTGATTCCTTCTGTCCCCACTGAGGCTGATCGGCCGCGGGTGATGCGGAGCTGGCCACCAGGATGAAAAGGGCAGCGAAGTGGATGAGATGCTTGAACATGGATAGATGATTCTGCCAGTTTTTATGGAGCGGGTGAATGACTTATGCGAGATTTTGACTGAATATCCAGTCAGATTTTGTTTCGTGCGGGAATATCTTTCTCTTCATCTATCGCAAGAATCCCTATTGGCCTGTTTGTGCAGATATGCTTGAATACCATGATATCGGCAGGGGAACCCTGAAGAGCCTTTTTCAGCGGTGCCGAAATGGGAGGAGAAAAAATGAAGAACATCGTTGCCAACGGACTGATTCTGTCCATATTGCTGCTCGCCACATCGACAGCCTGCGCGCAATTCTGGGGATCCCAAAACCGGGATCAGTACTGTTACCCCTATCTCAGCCAGCCTTTTTACGATTACCACCACATCCAGTATGATCGTTTCCCCGGCGGGACAGCTGTGCCCAGGGATTACACCTATGATCCCTATCCCTACTATCGCGCCTACACCTACAGGCACCCGCCCTATTACGGGGGGGTTGGTTTCTACAATGGGAACCAGTGGTATGGGGACAACTGGGGACAGTTCACAGAGCGCATGGATTTCTTTTACTATTGAAACCCAACGATCCTTGCCTGATCGGAATCATCACGGGAAAACTCGCGGGAGGGGTGTGGGATAATGTCTTTGAAAGATTGGCTGCGGCCATTGCTGGCCGAGCAAGCCCTCCCTCCACCCGAGATGCTGGTGGCGATCGAGCGGCTGTTGCGATTGAATGGCCATCTGGCGGCGAACTCCACAGTGCAGGCCATGCGCCTGCTCATGGATGGCCGTGCACCTGAAAGGGACCGTCTGAGTTTTCTGCGTGCCTTTTCGCTTGAGACCGCCAATGGAGAAATGCTGGCCGCCGCTGCCGGTGTGCTGCGAATGCTGGCGCCGAAGATTCCATTCCATGCCGAGCTGATCTTTGACTCCTGCGGCACCGGCGGGGACCGTACCGGGCTGCTCAACATTTCAACCCTGGCGGCCCTGGTGCTGGCTGCGGCGGGAATACCGGTTGCGAAACATGGCAACCGCGCCATCACTTCCAGTTGTGGATCGGCGGATCTGCTGGAGTCTCTGGGTGTGCCAATCGAAGTCAAACCCCCAGAAGCTGCCGACATGCTCAGGCAAGCCGGGATCGTGTTTCTTTTCGCACCTTTTTATCATCGTGCCACACGAAATGTCCAACCGCTGCGGCTGATCCTGAACAAAGAGGGTCATGCGACTCTGTTCAACCTGCTCGGCCCATTGTCGAACCCCATGGAACCGACACATCAGGTGGTGGGGGTGTTCAACCCCCGCTTCATGCGCCCCATGGCTGATGCGCTGAACAAGCTGGGATGCCGAAAGGCCTGGGTGGTCTGCGGGGAAAATGGCCAGGGGGGGTGGATCGATGAGATCTCACCCTGCGGGAAAACACACATCATCGAAGTGCTTCCCGGCCAGCTGCGGGAATTTACACTGGATCTGGAAACAGCCGGATTTGCCAGGGTTCCATTTGAAGACCTCAAGGGAGGCGATGTGGTGCTGAACCGGGCCATCGCAGAGAGAGTCCTGTCGGGAGAAACCGGTCCGGGAATGGAAGTTGTCAGCCTGAATGCAGGTGTGGGATTATATGTCTGCGGCAAAGTGGATTCTGTGCAGGATGGGATCCAGCAGGCACGGCAGATCCTGATTGATAAAGGCGCCTGGAGGGTGCTGGAAAAATGGCGTTCCTTCAAACCTGCTGTTGAGGCATCCTGATTCACAAATATCGGCCAGGCATCAGCAGGGGCCTTTTTTTAACTGGTGAACAGGTTTTGACCTGATCGAATGACAGTCCGGAAATAAGGAGAGGCATTATGGCAAAACGCAGTTCGGTAAAGTTGAATCTGGTCTCCACAATCAAGGGTTCTCTCCTCGAAGGATTTTTTCCTTCCGGGTGGGATCTCGCGAAGATTGACAAAATCAGCTCCCAGCCACCGGGAAGCATCACCGATCCGCAGCCCTGGTGGAACAGGAATTTCAAACCAGTCGCCTGCGCGCCGGAAGATTTCGATGTCCTGATGGGCCATGAGATCGCCCTGGATATCAGCCGTGCGCGTGAAGAGGGCCAGGAATTGGCGCTGATCCTGCCGGTAGGGCCGATGGGCATGTACCGTTGGGTGGTCTATTTCCTCAAAGAGTGGGGAGTCAAGTGCAGCCATGTGCATGGATTCAACATGGATGAATGGAGTGACGCATCCGGCAATACTCTTCCACCCAATGCTCCCGGGGCATTCCAGGATGCCATGGAGAAGGCATTTTATGGCCCGCTCGGGACACTCTCGGTGCCGAAAAAGCAGCGCCACTTCGCAACCAGAGAATCGCTTCCGCGTTATGCCGGGCAGATCGCTTCATTGAAGAAACGCGGCGCTTCATTGACAGTTGTTTTCGGGATCGGCCGGGCATGCCACATTGCATTCTGGGAGCCTCACTTCGCCCGTGAATATGCCACAGTGGATCTGTGGAAGGCAGACACCCATCGCCTGGGTGCCAAACTGCATCCCCTCACCATCGAACAGAATGCCATCACCAGCTTCAAAAGCCGCACCACCCTGGTCCCGGCTTTCGCCAATACAATCGGGCCGGGCCTGTTTCTTCAGGCGGACCATATCATTGGCGGGTGTGATGGAGCACTCGGAAGGGGAATGATGTGGCAGGGCATGTCGCTGTGGATGACACTGCGTTATGGCCCGAATCCCTGGGTTCCGAGCAGTTTCATTCCGACACTTCCAGGAAGGCTGTTCTTTTACCGGGAGCTGGCCGGGCCGCTCGTGGCAGAGTGTAATTGATCGCAAACTGGAGAAGAGGCGGAGGGCTGCCCTTGTCTGCATGGCTCTCCGCAGCTTCATTCCTGAACTCATTTTCGACTGGAGGGTTTCTCATGAAAAGCAGGGGTGTGATGATCTGTCTGGCGGCATCTTTAGTCCTGGCCGGAGTGTGGGCATCCGGTGTGGCTTTTTCAAGCAAGACCATCCACATTGGAATGGTTGTCTCCGACCTTCCGGCATCTGTGGCCTTTTACAAAGATGTGGTTGGAATGGTGCAGGTGGACCGGACCAGCTTCGATATCGACAGCGAATTCGGGAAGCGTTCAGGCCTGACCGATGGCAGCCCGTTCCATGTGGAAGTCCTGAAACTCGGTTCCGGTGAAGAGGCGACCCAGCTCAAATTGATGTCTTTTGGCGATAAGGCCCGAAAGGCGGCTGAAAATGAGTTCATCCACAGCCAGACTGGCATCCAGTACCTGACTTTTCTGGTGGAGAATATCACTCCCTGCCTTGAAAATATCCGCAAGCATGGGATCAAGCTGCTGGGAGAGACCCCAACCGGGCTGGGAGATGGAAAGCTCTTTGCCCTCATCCAGGATCCAGATGGCACCTTTGTCGAGCTGATCGGTCCAGCCAGATAATCATCAGAACCGGTTCGAATGCTGGCCCGACGCCTTGCGACAACTGCTGTATTCATTCCGATCCTCCTGGTCACCCTGCTGACACGCTTTCCCGGGCAGCTGGTGATGGCTGTGGTGATTGCAGGCTGTTCAATCTGGGGGCTTTCGGAATTTTTCAATCTGGCGCAGAGGCTGGGGGCGCAGCTGCGCGCCTCTGGATCTGCTTCTCCGCAGCCCTGCTTCCGCTGGTGGTGCAGGTGTGCCACGGTCTGGATATTCCATATCGTTATGCCTTCGCCTGGGCAGTGGCCGCTGGTTTCGGAGTCCTTTCGATCCATGTTTATCAAGCCCGGATCGAGCAGACCTGGATGACACTGATGGCCAGCATCTGCGGCCCATTGTATGTCTCGATTCCACTGATGCTTGGGCAGATCCTGTACCTGTCAGAGCCTGGGGCCTGGATTCTGTTCTTTGTGATTCTGGCCACCTGGCTATCCGATACCGGGGCATATTTCGGCGGGAGGATGCTGGGCCGGCACAAACTGTGCCCCACGATCAGCCCGGGTAAAACCTGGGAGGGGTCCATCAGTGGCCTGCTGCTGTCACTCACCGGGATCCTGGTGGTGTGGGGGGTGCAATCCTTTCGGGGAGGTCCGGATGGATTGGGCGCTGGTTTTTTCTGGACCGCGGGGAGCTGGCTGGATCTCATCCGCCTGGAACTGCTGGCTCTGATGCTGGTTGCAGGGGGCACACTGGGAGACCTGATCGAGTCGATGCTCAAGCGCGATCTGAAGGTCAAGGATTCCGGCTCGGGCCTGACCGGCCATGGCGGGTTCCTCGATATCACCGACAGCCTGCTGGTGAACCTGCCCCTGATGTTTTTCTATGTGCTGCTGTTCGAGCCGATTCCGCTTGCGATCTGAGGTATCGTCTGGTCAGGGTTGAATGATGACCCGTGATTTTTCGCGCAGGATAGCGAAAGCCTGAACCACATCCTCATTGGTTAGACGGACACAACCAGCGCTGGAACTGGAACCGATGCTCTCCGGCTCGTTGGTGCCATGAATCCCAAGCCCGGTGCGTGAAGCGGGATTGTTTGGCGGAGACAGCCCCATCCACCTTTCCCCAAGCGGATAATCCGGCTCCCCATATTTGAGCAGTTTGCCGGTTTTCGGATCCGGCCAGGGAGGATGAAACTGCTTGTTGGTGATAATGTATTCCCCCTCGCGGGTTTTCCATTCTTTTTCACCGATAGCCACACGGTACTGGATCAGGAACTTCTTATCGGATTCCTTGAAAATGCGCAGCTGGTAATCGGACTTATCGACGACTGCGTAGACCTTGCCCCAGGTGGGAACCAGCAGCTGCTGGTTCGGCCGAAGCGTAGTCGAGGTCACATTGTTCAGCATTTCGATGATATAGACTGTGCATTCGTAGAGATTGGCGATCTTCATCAGCACCTCGCCGCGAGTGACTGTGTGCATCTGTTTAAATTCATTGACATTCGGATCCTCGAAGATGAGATGGCGATTGAGGGTGTCGAGGCGGGCGCGTGCCTTTCCGGCGGCTTCGGAGTCAGGGTATTTGACAACAATCTGCTGGTATTTCTCGCGAATGTCGGGGCCAGGGTCGCCATTCGGATCATCCTCCAGCTGGGCCATCCCCCACATGGCTTCTGCGGTCAGGGCCAGGTCACCAGTGGCATCGAGCACTTTGCTGTAGAGTTTTTTCGCCTGCTCGGGATCGGTCCGGATGCGGAATTCAGCCAGCCGTGCGGTGGCTTCACCATGGCGGTCACTCTGAGGGAATTCATCCACAATCCGCTTGTAATAATCACGTGCCGCTTCCGGATCATTTTCCTGGATGTCTTTGGCCACAATATACAGGGCTTCTGCAACAAAGGGCTTGCTGCCACCTTTGGGGATGACTTCATTGCGCCAGATGCGGATCGCCTCGGCTCGTTTGTCCGTGTCGAGTGGTGAGTCTTTGGGCCGCTTGGTCTGGTAGTACAGCTCCAATGCCTGTGTATGAGCCTGGTCCACAGCCAGCTTCTGCTGGTACTGAAGGAAATAAAGAACACCCGCACCAATCAAGGTGAGGAAAAGGAGAAATGCCAGACAACCGGCTAAAAGTCTTGAACCCATTCCTTGCTCCCCCGAGAAGAAATGCTGGACAGAAGATTCGATATCCTGCGGCGATCAAATCCTCCACATCTTTTTTAGAATACTTGACATCCAGCAGCTGTCAAAGGGCAGCGAAAATAAAGTCCAGGCCATCCCAGGCCTGTGCATCCTGATTCGGGCTTCAGGATTTGGGCTGGAGAAACCAGATGTAATAAACTTCCATATCCGATGGTGAGGAGGGGATGCGTGAAAGCAGGACACTGTTTTCACCTTCCACCAGAAATTCTGCAGGGATCTCGATGGAGGCTTCGTTCCAGACCTCGGGACCCGAGAAAAACGACACCTTCCCCGGAACCTTCTTCTCATTGACCTCGACCTCATAGGAGGCCGACCCGGTATGATCATAACGGATCACCATGGCCAGAGGCTTGCCAGGCTTGACAGATTTAACCTTGAAACGCGCCTGCCCCCACAGGCGAAAGCCATTGTCTTCCAGGACAACCGAACTCAATGAGCCGCCATAGGACAGGATCTTTGTATGGAAATTATGGCCATAAGGGGCATCGGGCGGGATGATCTCTTCGAAAGAATGGGCGCCCTGGGAGAGGTAGTTTTCGAGATCGATCCGGTCGATGACCTCATAGTTCTGGTAACGGCTTTTGAGCGCATAGAAATCATCGGGGCCGCTGATGTTCTTTTCATTGTAGAACACCAGGCGCGAATCTTTTTTCAGGTCTTCGATCTTGACCTTGTCATGATTGAGAACGAGGAACTCAACAAACTTCTTTTTCGGCAGCCTTGCACTGACCATCTCGAAGTTCGGTTGCGGAGGAGTCGCCAGGGCTTTGGCATAGGGTTTGGGATCGGCCCAGAAGAGGTAGATGTCCACCCCCCTTTTCCGCATCTCGTTGTAATCCTGCAGCCAGTGTTCATGCCCCATGCGGCCCCGCTGGCTGGGATCGACCGGTTCGCGTGCGATCACCGGATCGGTCAGGCCATGCAGGTCCAGGCAGGGGCGGTCACAGAAGAAGGGGATGATGCCCGCAGAGGTGGTGGCGATTTTTGCATCTTTCGGGATGACCTCCGCAAACACCTCAGCCACACTGCGCCAGTCATAGATATTCGGATCACAGTAGCGGCGGAGCAGTGCAATCGTCTCCTGGCCGGGCATCAGCTTGTTCCGGGCATCATCTTCGGTGTTTCTGGTTAACTGGGTGAATGGAACAAGTGTCGCACAGGCAGCACACCAGCCGATGATCCCGGCCAGCCCCCAGGCCATGCCACGCATCGGCCAGAGGAACCTCAGAGGGGATGGGCGGCTGAGAAGGAAAACCAGGGTATCAATAAGGCGGCGTCCGAGCATCCCCGCCCCGATCACCAGCGAAGGATACAGGATTCCGGTCACCGGCGTGACAAACCGCCATTCCATGAAATCGCCACCCAGGCGAACCACATACCAGAAAACAAAGCCTGCCGCGAACAGGGTTCCCCACAGAAAACGGCCATTGTTGTTGCGCCCGGACAGAACCGCTCCCGCGATCAGCAGGGGAGTCCAGGGGGCAAACCGGAAGATATCGAGATATGTTTTCAGATACTCCCAGCCACGTTCATAAAAGGTGAGGTAGGCGACTTTGGCGTAATAGGTGTTTGGATAAAAGGAGCCATAAAAATTCACCCGCCACAGGGTATAGGGAACATACACGCAGAGAATCGGCAATGCAGGCATGAGTACATAACGAATCCATTTGCGCTCCACAAAGAGTTGGCGCCAGTAAAGGATGAGTCCCGCGAGCGCCAGCGCAGGAAAAAGGACGACTCCATCCGGGCGGGTCAGCATCAACCCGATCGCCGACAGGGAAGTCCAGAACAGTGAAGTGGGATGCTTTTCGGGATCCAGGGTAAAAAAGAACAGGGTCAGGATCACCAGAAAACTGACAAGAGGTGTTTCCATTCCTGAAAAAAACCACATGTTGTAGGACCAGTGATAAAGCAGTGGGATCGAAGCCAGGGGCGCCGCCCAGTTGCCCTCGCGATACAGCAGAATTCCGATTCCCAGCAGGATCAGGTAAGAACCGATCCACAAAGCCAGGCTGAGCTGGTGCATGAAGTGCAGTGGATCTTCTTTCCCGAAGGCCAGAGGAATCGCTGAAAGGATGGTCCAGAGGAAATTGGTATAGCCCTCGACCGGCTCGCCGATGTTGTATACCAGCCCATGCCCCTGGACGAAATGCTTGGCGAATCGAAAACTGATGTAGGCGTCATCCTGGATCCAGCGGTCATTCCAATAGGGAATCAGAACCTGCCAGGCCAGATACAGGACAACACCGGCCTGAATGAGCAGTGGAATGGCCCACACAATCCGGCAGGTCCAGATCTTCCAGGCTGATTGCGGAGCAGGGGCGGCTTGCGGTTCGCTCATAATATCATTTAAGAATTCTGGTGAGCCAGAGATGAAGGATACCACCTCTGGCTCACAGTGGTGGATTTTTTTTTAATTCAGCTTCTTATGCGGCGCCAGTTCGACCAGCTCAGCGCCACTGTAAAATATCACGCTTTTCGGATCATGCGCCTGCAGGCCGATGATGCCCTTGATAAAACGGTTTTCCGGGTCGACCCAGGTCGCCGCAGGCATTCCATTCACCCAGGACTGGTAACGGTTTTCGACTGCATTGATATCCATCCAGAACCACTCTTCATCCTGGGCATACACCCCCGAGGCTTTCATGAAGTGATACCAGCCCCCAGTGATGAAATCCCCATTCTGGTTGAACACCTGGGCTTCGAGACCCTCGGGCCAACCCACATAGTCATCTCCGGGGAAGCGAGGCCCGCGAATGAAAATCCCGCTGTTGGAACTTGAATTATCTTTGGGAAGGGTCTTGATCCGGAACCGGGCATGGAAATCTCCATAATCCTCCTGGCTTTCGACATATCCCGGGCCACCCTGGATCCGGATGGCGCCATCTTCAACCTTGATCTCGACTTTGCGGTCTTTGGGGATTCGAACCTTCCAGCCGGTGAAGTCCTTCCCGTTGTAGAGCGATTTCAGCCCGAGCGGACGAATCCAGACCTTGCGAAAGCGGACTGTGGAATTATTGTCATGCATCTGAAGCCCGATGCGGCCATGGGTGAAAGATTCATCCTGTCCATTGACCACTTCCTGGCCATTGACCTTGACCACGATACTGGGGCCTTCGGCATGGATTTCGGTTGTGTTCCACTGTTCATCCGGGGAGGGAACCTTTTTAGCGGCAAGGTGATTGTAGATGCTCCCGGTGGGATTGTGGGTGTCATCCTCATCGATCTGGCTTTCAAAACCATCGACCCAGGGGACATCCTCGGTTCCGGCTCTGAAGAAGATGCCGCTGTTGCCTCCTTTAGACACCTGCCACTCCACGATCAGATCGAAATCGCCGAAGGTGGCCACTGTTCCAAGCCATCCACCGCCGGTGCCGACATTTTCAAGGATTCCCTCTTTGACAGTCCATTCGGTTGCATCACCGAACATCTCCCATCCGGAGGTATCTGTGCCATTGAAGAGTGCAATCCAGCCTTCGGCATTCTTATCGGCTGGAACCACCGATGGATCCTTGGCGAAAGAGGCGCCCCCTATCATCATGGAAAGGAAAAGCATCCAACCGCCGACAACCATGAACTGCTTCAGACAGTCTGTCTGTAATCTTTTGGACCTCATTTTTTCATGACTCCTTTCACTTCAATACAGAACCGGCCAATCTTGGCATAAACACTAATGGCTGGAAATCGGGTTGATCCATTCAGCCATCTCCCGCCGGGTTCTCTCGAGGACCGCTGGGTCTTCCTCAAAGTCAGTGAGGGAGCGTGCCAGGCGGGTGGTATATTCCCGGACAAGGTCCTCACCTTTTTTCTTTTCGACCAGGGTTAACAGATCGAAATCCTCGAGGCCATCGCGGATCATCTCCAGGCGGATCGAGCTGACCGGGCCATCGATGCCGACCTGCTTCCCCGGATAGAAGAGAGAACCATCGCCACGCAGATCCGGGTTGATCTCTTTGACTGTCATCATGCTTGACCAGGGGTCGGACAGGCTGTCCGGATTCCACCAGGTGGTGTTCCAGTACAGGAGCCCCTCCACATTCTCGCGTTTCTGCTGCCAGAACAGGAGCCGGTGGTTCATGGCACTCAAATCGACAAAAAAGTTGTTATAGGGTTTTCCCGGTCCGCAGCAGACATACCACCATACCTCCTCTCCAAGGGCTTTCCGGTCTTCCAGGGTGGGGCGGGTCTTTGGCTCAGTATCGAAAAAGTGAGAGTTGGGGCACCAGATATTGAGCCGTCCGGTCATCAGGTCATAAGCTGTCTGGGATTCGCCCCAGTCCGGATTGCGGAAGAAGGGTGAAACCAGGCGGAACCCTGGCGCACACCGCCGCAGCCTTTCGCTGATCTCCATCAACCTCTTGTACTGATCTTCTTTGACTGGTTCATCCAGTGGATAGAAATAACCTTTGGAAAAGGCATCCAGCTGGACCAGCCTTTTGACCAGGTTCTTCAGGGCCTCATCCTCCGGGGGATAAGGAATCATGAAGGAGGTCATGCGGGGATCCTTGAGATACGGAATGGCCGCTTCGGAATGGATGTCCACCGGGAGGGCATAAGCCGAGACTTTATGATCGAGAAGCATTTCGTAATAACGGGCATACAGGGTTTTGGCCTGTGCGGAATCAGGATCCACCTGGTGCTGGCGGGCGATCGCTGCGGAGTCGATCCCGAAGGCAGTGACACCGGAAGGAGTTTCAGGAAGAGAGAAATTCCACACTTTGAGCTGGAGGTTTCCAGTCCAGACCTGGCCACCGGCTGAGAGGCGGATGGTGGACTGGTAGATCCCCGCTGGCGCTGTTTGTGGCACCCGAACCGATATCCATACCGGCTGGCTCTTTCCGGATTCGAGGGAGAGCCTGTCCAGAGGAACCAGTGGATCCGGATATGGAACCTTCCCAAGCACATCGGGAATGTAATGAACACGGTACAGCTCGGGGTGAAGCGATGCGCCGGTGCGCTTCTGGCGGAATGGGGTCACCTGTATGGAAACCCGCTCCAGGTCTCGATCCGATCGTAATACCAGCTGGCAGGCTTCCACTTCCCCGCGTGCAGCGGCCAGGCTCCAGGACTTCCGGGTTTCAGTGGGGGTGGCATCCTGCAGAACCTTGTTTGCCGAGTGAACAAACCAGGCCTGCACTCCGCACCAGCCAGAGGAGGGCGGAGACAACAGCAGGCTCCACCCCAGGCAGATCTTCAGCAGGTTTTTCATAATCCAGGACATTTGTCGGTTATCTCCTTTCGTGCAACCCGGAGGTTATGATGGAAATTTCCAAGAAACTCCTTCCTCTCCACAGCAGGGATGATATTGTATGTTCAATCGAACCAGAATGACACTTGTGGAGGGATATCATGACA
The DNA here is from genome assembly GCA_001567115.1 of Candidatus Hinthialibacteria bacterium OLB16. Lineage (GTDB taxonomy): Bacteria > Hinthialibacterota > Hinthialibacteria > OLB16 > OLB16 > OLB16. The sequence continues at coordinate 22,492 of LMZT01000126.1, forward strand.
ATCCGCATGACACGGCGCCAGGCACTCGAAGTCGGCGGCATGGCCGCAATGGGGCTGGCGCTCGCAGCTGGATCCAGTGCCGAAGGCGAAGGGGATCCGGGAAAACCCATTCGTGCCGGTGTCATCGGAACCGGAAATCGCGGGAAAAGCCTGCTGGGAGATATGTTGATGATCCCGGGCCTGGAATTCCCTGCCCTGTGTGACATCAACCCCGGGAACCTGGAAATGGCCCAGGCCCTGCTGGAAAAAAATGGGCGCCCTCGTGCGGAAGGTTACCAGGATGGCGAAGAGGCTTACCTGAAGCTGCTCCAGCGTGAGGACCTCGATGCCGTCATCATCGCGACTCCCTGGCAGCTGCATACGCCCATGGCAGTTGCGGGGATGAAGCATGGCAAATATGTCGGAGTGGAGGTCCCCGCTGCCATCTCTTATGAAGGATGCTGGGAGCTGGTCAACACTTATGAGGAAACCAGGGTCCCCTGCATGATGCTCGAAAACTGGAGTTTCAGGCGTGATAACCTGGCGGTGCTGCGGATGATCCGTGAGGGGCTGTTTGGAGAAATTGTTCATTGCCACTGCGCCCACTCGCATGATTGTGTCGACCACTGGTTTTTCGATTCTGAAGGGAATATCCGCTGGGGAGGAGAATTTCTGATTAAATACAACCGGGATCAGTATCCAACCCACAGCCAGGGGCCGGTTTTGAGCTGGATGGATATCAACTGCGGGGATGCCTATGCCACACTGGTGGCAACCGCTTCCGACTCCAAAGGAATCAATGCCTTTTTCGAACGCAAGTTCGGCCCGGACCATCCCAATGCAAAGCAGGCCTATAAGCAGGGCGATATCGTCACCTCGATGGTGCGGACTCAGCGCGGCAAAACCCTGGTGATCAACTACGACATGCAGCTGCCACGCCCCTACGACAACCGTTGGATGATCCAGGGAACTCTCGGGCTGTATGATGAGCCGCACAACTCGGTCTACATCGAAGGGCGCTCCCCCGAAAACCACACGTGGGAACCCTTTCCCCCCTATCAGGACCAGTACGACCATCCCTGGTGGAAAGAAATCGACAAAAACGCTGGTGCAGCGGGCCATGGCGGAACTGACTACCTCGAGCTGGTCAAGTTTTTCGAGGCGGTCCGGAACAAGACTCAGACACCCATCGATGTCTATGATTCCGCCACCATGAGCTCGATCATCCCACTGTCCGAGGATTCGATTGCCAGGGGCAGCCAGCCGGTGGTGTGCCCGGATTACACACGCGGGGCCTGGAAAACCCGGAAGCCGACCTTTGCCGTTTGAGCATCTTTCCATTTCAAACGGATCAACAGACGGATCAAGAGCCTGTTGCACCTTGCGGTTACAGGAAAGCGACCTTATTCTTTTATCCTCAGAACATTTACGACAGGGATGTTAATGTGCAAGACGAGGCCAATCTGATCCAGATAATTGTTCAGCTGCTGATCCTGCTTGGGGTTGCGGTGGTTGCGGTGGTAATTGCCAGCTATATCCGCCGCCGTTCGGTGGATAGCGGCAATGTGGCTTTTCGGGATCTGGATCCGGGCGACCTCTCCAGTCTTCAAAGGAAAGGGCTGCTGACAGAAGATGAGGCGCGAAGGTTGCAGTCGGTGATTGCCCAGCGTGCAATCGAGGATCTCGAAAAGCGGAAAGAGCCTGCACCCAAAAAAGTGGAGCTGCAGGATCTTCTCGCTGAAGCCGAGAAAGCCCGCCAGATTTCGCTGCAACGATCCAACTCCTCACCCGGGGAAAAACCTGAATGATCCCACCGCGCTGGTTCCCACGATTTTTTTCGAGAGACCTTGGAGTCGATCTCGGAACAGCCAACACCCTGGTCTATGTCAAAGGCCAGGGAATTGTGCTTTCAGAGCCATCTGTGGTGGCAATCGACAAATCGACCGGCAAGGTGCGTGCTGTCGGTGCCGAAGCCAAAAAGATGATCGGGCGGACACCTGGAAACATCATCGCCATTCGCCCCATGAAAGATGGAGTCATCGCCGACTTCGAAATCACCGAGGCGATGCTGAGTTACTTCATCAAGAAAGTTCATCATCGCCGTGGAATTCACCGCCCGCGTGTGGTCATCTGTGTGCCATCGGGGATTACCAGTGTGGAGCGCCGTGCGGTCCGGGACAGTGCCTGGCAGGCCGGGGCATCACGGGTGGATCTGATCGAAGAACCGATGGCGGCTGCTATCGGGGCCGGGCTGCCGATCGAAGAAGCCAGCGGAACCATGCTGGTGGATATCGGAGGAGGTACCACTGAGGTCGCGGTGATATCCCTTGGGGGGATTGTGGTGAGCACCTCCATCCGGGTTGCAGGGGATGAAATGGACGAAGCGATCTCTGCCTATATCAAGCGCAATTTCAACCTGATGATCGGCGAACGCACTGCGGAGCAGACCAAGCTCAAAATCGGAACTGCGGTCTCGATGAACGAGGATGAGATCATGCAGCTCAAGGGCAGAGACCTGGTCAGCGGGCTTCCTAAAGTTGTCGAGGTCACTTCTGGGCATATCCGCGAAGCGCTGTCAGAGCCGATCAACGAGGTGGTCGAGGCAGTCAAGAACAGCCTCGAAGATACCCCGCCGGAACTGGCTGCGGATATCATGGAGCGCGGAATCACCCTGACCGGTGGAGGCTCTCTGCTGCGGGGGCTGGATCGCCTTCTTTCCGAGGAAACCGGAATCAAGGTGCAGGTGTGCAAGGATCCCCTGACAGCTGTGGTGCTGGGCACCGGCAAGGCCTTGGATGAGTTGGACCGTTATTCGCAGGTGTTGCGCCAGTACGACTGATATCCTGCCGGAATTCAGCGGGGTATAATTCCCGGGGCGGGCAGCCCGATATAATTGACAAGCGGCACGTAACAACAGGTCAAAATGGCGCGACGCAGCGATCATCTCCCGGAACTGATCTATCGAAAGCATTCCCCACTGATCTCTTCGGATCCTTCACCCTGGGTCCGGCAACCCGGCCGATACCTCCCGCTGTTCATAATCCTTGTGAGCCTGTCCTGTGTGATCACAGCCATCGATCTGCGCTATGGATTCACCTGGCTGTCACAGGGAATCGGGAATGTTTCCGGGCCGGTGGTCCATTCAGTCGATCTGCTGATAGCCCCGGTCTCCCGCTCCGCATCGTTTATCCAGGAAACTTTGCGCGCCCGGCGCGAGAACCAGGCTCTGAAATCGCGGCTTGAAGACCTCGAAAAACAGGCCACGCAGATGCAGACACTGACCCTGGAAAATGACCGCCTCCGCCAGCTGCTGGACCTCAAGGCCGAGGTCGCCCCCAAGGCTGAAGCCGCCCAGGTGCTGCGTTACCGCAACTCGGCAACCCATCGGACAATGACCTTGCGGGCC
>LMZT01000127.1 GCA_001567115.1 Candidatus Hinthialibacteria bacterium OLB16
CATCCAGCTCAGAGGTCCCAACATAAGTCCCATTGACATACTTGTCGATTACTGGCGGGGTCGCGGCGGAATCCACTACAAAAGCGATCCGGTACCAGGTATCGGGGAGAATTGTTCCGTGGTATGTGAAATTCGCACCTATCCCATTTGGATCCGGCCCGACTGACCCATCGCCGACAAAGATATCGGCATCATTGCTGTTGCTGTCACTGGTTTGAAGAAGGGCGCGATAATGGTTATCTGATCCGGGCGGGAACAGGATATCCATCAGCAGGGCATAGCGGTTGACATAAGATCCGCCGCCATTCGCCTCGATTCCCGGGTAGACCATGATCCCATCTGCGGCAATGGGATAACCTGGAAAATGCATCACATTGGCCGGGCTGCCCCCGATGTCTGGAATCCCGAAAGATGTTGTCGATCCGAAGGTTGTTGTCGCTGATGCTGCACCCGCGAAAACCAGGGGTTGCCCAACAGTGGCTGACAGGGAGCCGCCATCAAAATCCCACAGCCCTTTGACCTGATCCACCAGCGCAGCCTGGGATGGCATGAGAACCACCAGAGACAGGACACCCGCACTCAATAAAAATCGAAAGGATAGATGTACAGACATATTTGCCTCCTCCTGGGACAGGGTAACCGCCCGTCACAAGCCGCCTCTGCGAATTGTTTCCGGGGACCGCCTGGCGAATTTTAGCACTATGCAGGAAGAGGGCAAACTGGAATTTTTTTTGTAGTATTTATCGTGCCGGAGGCTCAGGAGGTGAGCTGTCGGACCATAAATCATCGACTGCCACTCCCTGTTCCTCCTCAAACCGGGGAAGCCTGGAAGGGGCAAAGTTCGGCCCATTCTGTGGAGAGGTATTCGCCATCCAGGCTTGTGGCAGCGGCTGCGAGGGAGCGGATGTACGGTTCGCTGGGGGTGAAGGCATCAAGGGGACTGCCCCTCCGGGTGTCTGGCTGAATGGCCCACAGGGATTCCGATAGGTTCTTGCCGGGCTGGATGAACTGCCCCTGGATCCGGTTTTATCTGCAGCGGCTTCCGCCTCGGCGCGTGACTTTTCGACCAGCTGTTTCCAGTAATCCTTCTCCCGGGTCTGCTGCTCGAGTTCGGATTTGGCTTTGCGTGCCAGCTCCTGGTTGCGGCGGATCTCTTCCTGCATGAGTTTCAGATCATATTGATGGATTGCCAGCTCGCTTTGTCCCACCTTGCCCGCGATTATCTGGACCTCCTGGTAGCGCCGTGCGAGCTCCGCTTCACGTTCCTTGACTGAGAGCCGCAAAGGCTTCTCCAGCGACTCCACCAGCCCTTTGATGGCGATTCGCTCGGCTTCATTGAAGGCGCCTTCTTCCAGCCTCCGGCCTCGCCCCCCCTGGAAAAATTTTTCGATTTTTGGGCTTCCACTCTCATAGTCATACATCACCGCACGGACACCGACACGATGCTGGAGGTCTTCATCCACCCAGAAACGGTCATAATCCGTCACTTCGAAAAGTGCCACATAATCACATTCGAAATCGGGAATCATCTGATTGAGCAGATCCATCGACAAACGGTTTTTGAGGCGGTAATCGGCGAGGATATTGGGGATCGCAGTGTAAAAACCCTGTTTGATGGGATTATCCGGCAGGTCGGTCAGCAGCCAGACCTCATTGGCGAATGAACGCAGCGAGTTGGCGAACTCCCCGCTCAGGCGGCTGATGATCATGGCATTGACCGGATCATCGATCACCGGAACCACCATGATCCTTACACCGATCGGATTGGCCCGGGTCAACGAGAAAATGCGATACTCCCGGATTTGCTTCCATGGGTTGAGGTCGGAAAGGGTCCAGGCCCCGGTTTCGGAGGGAATCAGCATTGCCAGAAAGAGACAAAAGACCACCAGGAAGGGGGCAAAAGATGCCTTGCGAGGATAAAATTTCCCCTTCCCATACTGCCCGGAGCGCATGAAAGCCTTCATTATTTCCCCCAATTCACACAGACAGTCGCCCCTCCGACTGATTCAACACTGATAGATAACAACTCCTGTGCCAAGTTTTCCTTTTTGAATCAGCATCAGCTGTCAGCAATTGCCAGCAGCCCTGCGCAGACACTTGAAAGCTCCCTGACCTGTTCCTTGAAGGGATCATATGAATCGAAATATCTCTGGCTGCTTTAATTTTCTGCAAGCCACCTTTGTGATGCCCTGCCGATTGAAGGATTTTTTCAAGGGATTCCCAGGTCCCTCCTTTGACCGCGTCCGGATCACGGTATCTGGCGCGCTGCTGGAGTTTGTTTGAAACACCCGGATAGGCTTGAGCAACCGCCTCGATATCCCCGAAGAACCAGGCTTCCAGTTCTTCAACAGCAATCCGATTCAGGACCTGGACACGGTTCTTACGCGGATGAGTTCTTGTGCCCAGGTGCGCTCTTATTGCTGCTTCTTCGAGCCGTTCCTTCAGTTTCTTGCAATCCTCCTGGTCTTGATCCACCAGCACGACAATTCTCGAGTCGGCGGGAAGCCAGCCAGCAAAGCCACCCAGACGGTCCGGGAGCTTTTTCAGTAAATTCCTTTTTCCATTGAACACATGGATTTTGAAGCTGATTTGCTCTCCAAGAATCCTTGGAATAAGATTTTTCAGTGCCTCTTCAGTTGAATGATCTTCAACCAGGACTTCAAGGTGCATTCCACTCCTCCCCCCCCAAAAACTACAGATTAGAAGTTTTTGGTGCTGGACCACCAGCATTCACCAGTGGATCACCAAATTCAAAGAAGCCTTCCATCCACAGATCTCCAAGAAGTGCTCCGTTGGAACTGAAATCCCCAATGCCTTTCATTTCAGAGGCGCATTTGGAGTGTGTAAAACCTTTTTGATCCCGGAAAAGCATCCAGAGTTCTTTCGGGTTAATCGCGTTGACAAAATAAGGTGAATGAGTTGTTACCATGAGCTGAGTTTTCTCAGAGGCCATCCGGCACTCTTCTGCCAATTCAGGCAGAAGCCTTGGATGGAGGTGGTTTTCAGGTTCCTCCATGCCAATCAGTTGAGGTGGTTTGGGGTCATAAAGAACTGAAAGATAAGCAAGCATCTTAAGTGTTCCATCCGAGGCAAACTTAGCTTGAACTGGTTGCTCGAATGGGGCATCTTTGATCTGCAGAAGCAGGCGTCCATCAGGCATCAAATCTGCATCGACTCTTTCCAGCCGCGGAATTCTTGTTGTCAGTGTACGAAGTATCTGGCTCAAACGGTCTGGATGCTGTTCCTTCAGGAACTGAATCACATTTGGAAGGTTATCTCCTGTTTGAGATAAGCGTTCCTGTGGGCCTGCTTCCTGGAAACCTCGAGTACTTTCTGCGGTTAAATATGAAAGATACCAATCCGAGATAAACCGTCTGAGGGCGCTGACTCGTGGATGTTTTGCAAACTGTCCCAAAGTGTTCACAGCAAGAATTTCAGGCGAATCAAGCTGTTCCGTGATCCGCTCGGCTTTTTCATCAGGATTATCGCCTGAAATGACCAGTCCCGCACCTTTCTTGAAATCCAGAAATCTGAAAGGCTGTCCGGTAGATCCACGCCGCCATGCCAGCCATTCCTCTTCGACGAAGGGGCCGCTTGTTCCTTCCTGGAGAGAAAGATGATAGGTGATGATGGGGGTATCTGGTTTTTCCCGGTATTTGAGTTCAATGGTGATGGGATCACTGGAGCCACGGGTTCGAAGCTCTTTGAATCTTCCCCTCCGGTCGAGTGCCTTGCGAAGCCCCTCCCTGAAACACTCTGAAAGAAAAGCAAAAACATCAAAGATAGTGGATTTGCCACTTCCATTCGGTCCAAGCAGGACAGTCAATGGAGAGAGAGATTTCAACTCCAGGTTCTTCAGAGCTCGGTAATTCGTTACCCGTAAATACTCGACACGTGGAACCATAAGTGACATTTCTGAACCCTTTCTCCTTGCAATCTGATGCACCACTTTTTTCGAAAGCAGCTCAATCAGGCCAACGTGGCCTGTCACTCACGATTCTATTGCAATCAACCATTGATAGCATCATGGATCTCTGCTCTGAATTACCCGGATTTGATTTTTTATTACTTTCTCGCTCTATTGTTCCGGTTGGAATCTTTTTTTTCGCTGGGTTCATGAACCGGGATTGCAAAGATCCCCCTCCACAAACGATCCCCGGCTACCCCTTCTTGATTCCGGAGGTGTCTGCACGCATGATTTCAGGTAAAGGCATTCATGAGGAGCAACCAGTCCATGACCATTCAAGAATCAATTCTCCAACTGGCCCAGAGAGCGCGCCAGGCATCCCGAGAAGCACGCCTGGCCCCAACCCATGTAAAGAATGCGGTCCTGGCCAGCTGCGCCGAAATGATTGAATCCGGCATTGATGATCTTCGCAGGGAGAATCAAAAGGATCTCGAAGCAGGAAAAAAGAGCGGCCTTTCATCCGCCATGCTGGACCGTCTGAACCTCTCGGATAAGACAGTGAAATCGATGACTGAAGGCCTGCGCGAAGTCGCTGCCCTGCCGGACCCGGTGGATGAAATTATCCATGCCTGGCGGCGCCCGAATGGCCTGGAAATCGGCCGGATGCGTGTTCCGCTGGGGGTGATCGCGATCATTTATGAATCACGCCCGAATGTGACCATCGATGCCGCCGCGCTCTGCTTCAAAGCTGGCAACGCCACAGTGCTGCGCGGAGGTTCTGAGGCTTTCCATTCCAATCAGGCCCTGGCCGGGGTGTTCCGCAAAGCCTGCGAGAAGCATGGAATCTGCCCGGATGTGGTCCAGGTGCTCGATACGACCGATCGTGCAGCAGTCGGGGCCTTGCTCAAGCTCAACAACTACATCGATGTAGTCATCCCCCGCGGAGGAAGAAGCCTGATCGAACGAGTAGTCGATGAATCCCGAATTCCGGTCATCAAGCACTTCGATGGGATCTGCCATGTCTATGTCGACTCGGAAGCGGATCTCGATGTGGCCAATGACATTGTTTTCAATGCCAAGGTTCAGCGGCCGGGTGTCTGCAATGCCATGGAGACCCTGCTGGTCCACCAGGCGGTTGCGGATGGGTTCCTGCCTGGTTCATTGAAACGATTGGCTGAGGCGGGAGTGGAGCTGCGCGGCTCGGAAAGTGTGCAGAAAATTCTCCAGGGGAGCGGGCTGAACATCCTGCCCGCCACAGAAGAAGACTGGCGGACCGAGTATCTCGATCTGGTTCTCAGCATTGAGGTGGTCGACAGCATGGAAGCCGCCATCGATCACATTGACAAATATGGCTCCCATCACACCGATACGATTGTTACCCGCTCCTGGGAGCGTGGAAGGCGGTTTCTGCGTGAGGTGGACTCCGCCACTGTCCTGGTGAATGCCTCCACACGCTTTTCGGATGGCCAGCAGTTCGGCCTGGGGGCTGAAATCGGAATCAGCACCGATAAACTCCATGCCCGTGGGCCGATGGGGCTTACCGACCTGGTGTGCACCAAATTTGTGGTCTCCGGAGATGGCCAGGTCAGAACCTGAAAAATCTGTTAATGGAGCTTGGCGGCTCAATCGCGTGGACGCGCCCGCTGAAGCTGCCGTTTGAAAATGAACTGGCGGATCTTTTTTCGCTCCGGTTCCCCAAGCCCAAGAAATTCTCCACCGATCCGGTAACGGTCTTTGTTGGGGGAGAGAACACAGTAGCGGATCTTCACAGGGATCTCCTGGACATCGACCAGCTCGGCCAGAAAACCGAATTTGACCTGGATGGTGCTTCCCGGAAGGACAGGGTTATTGCTCAGCAACCCCACACCACCTTCACTCAGATCAATCACCTGCAGATCGAGATGCAGAACCGCCTCAGCCTCCAGCTGGAAACGGATGTATTGCCTGCGGTTATCGGCCGCCGCTTCTTCCGCAGATTTCTCCACCCCATTATCAAATTTGAAGGATGAGACCTTGTGAATCAGGGTTTCTGGATCGATCGGTTTCGCCAGAAAGTCATCGGCGCCCGCTTCCAGCGCCTCGAGGACATTTTCACGGTTTCGTGAGGCCGAAAGGATGATGATGGGAATCGAGCGGGTATTCTGATTCTGTTTCAGCTGGCGGCACACTTCATAGCCATCCATCCCGGGAAGGCGGATATCGAGAAGAACCAGCGAGGGAATATCCTCCTGGACCCTTTCCAGGGCTGTTTCTCCATCACCGACCAGAGAAACCTCGAAACCCGCACGGCGCAGGTGAATCCCCGCCAGGTTGACCGAGGCGGGATCATCATCGATGACGAGAATTGATCCTTTAATTGGCTGTTTCATAAGCACTTGCAAGCAGGGATGGCTATTATGCGGGAGTTTGCCACCCTCCCGCAAGAAGGAATCCACCCCGCCATTTTTCCCGGGTTGGGTGGATAACGATGGGAAAATTTTTATGGCATGATTTCAGCTGCTCCCGGCAACAAAAATCAACGAAAAGAGGCTCGAGGAATGATCAAACCACGCAGCAGGAAAAAAGCGCGCATCGGGGTGTTCGGCATCGGCCTGGCTGCTTACTGGCCACAGTTCCCCGGGCTGAAAGAACGGCTCGAGGGATACCAGAAGCAGGTGGAGGAGCATCTCAAAGCCATCGGCGCTGAGGTTGTTTCCGCCGGGCTGGTCGATAATTCGGCTTCCGCGCTTTCGGCAGGTGAGTTTTTCTGCCGGGCGGATGTCGACATGATCCTGTGTTATGTCGGCACCTATGCCACCAGCAGCCAGGTTCTGCCGGCAGTTCAACGCCCCCGCCGGCCGGTGCTGATCCTCAACCTGCAACCGATCTCCGCCCTTGATTATAACCACACGGATACCGGAGAGTGGCTGGCTAATTGCTGCGCCTGCTGTGTTCCCGAAATTTCCTGCGCTTTCGCACGCGCCGATATCACCTTCAATGTGGTCACCGGCATGCTCGGAAATCCTGCCGGCAGCTCCCTTCCGGAGCATCCGGCTGCGCAGCGTGCCTGGGCCGAGATTGCGGAATGGGTGGCCGCGGCAGGAGTGCAACGCACCCTTTGCACTGGCCGGACTGGATTCCTGGGCCACACCTACCCGGGCATGCTGGACATGTATTCGGATTTCACCATGCATCATGGCCAGCTGGGGATGCATATCGAGGTGCTTGAGATGTGCGATCTCGCGGCTCGTGCCGAAAAAGCCACACAGGATCAAATCAGGCATAAACTCGAAGAAACACTCGCCCTGTTCGAAGTCAGCCAGGATTCTCCCAGTGATCCCCTTGCCAAAGCTCCCCGGCCCGAGGCCCTGGAATGGTCTGCGAGAGTCTCTGTGGCCCTGGATGCCCTGATCCAGGAATTTGACCTCGATGCCCTGACATATTATTACCGTGGCCTCAATGAAAACCTGTATGAGGATCTCGCTGCGGGCCTCATCCTTGGAAATACACTTCTGACTGCCAAGGGATATCCCTGCTCAGGCGAAGGCGATCTCAAAACCTGCATGGCCATGCTGATCATGGATTCACTCGATGCGGGCGGCTCCTATACCGAATTCTATGCCATGGATTTTGATGAGGAATTCATCCTCATGGGGCATGACGGACCGGCCCATATCGCCATCAGCGACCGCAAACCGATCCTGCGCGGGCTGGGCCTGTATCATGGCAAAGCCGGAAAAGGCGTTTCAGTGGAAATGAAGGTGAAAAATGGGCCGATCACCATTCTGGGCATGACACAGACCCGCGAAGGGAACCTGAAAATGCTGGCAGCCGAAGGGGAGTCCATCCCGGGAGATATTCTCCTGATCGGCAACACCAACTCCCGGTTGAAGTTCGGAATCGATCCGATCGACTTCATGAATGACTGGTGCCATGAAGGCCCGACTCATCACTGTGCCCTGGGTGTTGGACACCAGCTGTCTAAAATCAGGAAGCTCTCACGCCTGCTGGGGATTGAGTTGAAGGTTATCGGGTAAGGGGGAACATTCACCCTCTCGGGAAGACCATCTCCTCCACATAGGTGTCCATAAAGTGTGGATCGGCGCTCAGCGACATGTGTTCCATCCGCTCGAGGATGCGCGGAAACAGCTCACCATCGATATCCGGCTGGAACAGCGCCATTTTCGCACCCAGAAGCGCGGTGTTTCCGGCCGGGCGAACCTTGTCGATCGGAAATTCGATCAGCCCGATCCGCCGTGCGCTCTCCCGGCTGATGTAATTCCCGAAAGCACCGGCCAGATAGAGGGCCTTCACCTGGTCGTGGGTCCCCCCGATCCGTTCCAGGACCAGCTTGATTCCGGCCGCGATAGCCGCCTTGGCCAGCTGCAGCTGGCGGACATCAGTCTGGGAAATCGCCACCGGATCGGCGATGACAAAATGTTCCCCTTCACAGTTGAGTTTCCCGCCGGGCGCAACTCTCCCCAGGTCCAATCCGACCGCAATCGCATCCACCAGGCCGGAACCACAGATTCCCCGTGGCTCGGTATTCCCCAGCACCGAGCAGTGCAATCCGCCATTCGATGCCTGGACCTGATAGACTGCCCCGGTCGCAGCCCGCATTCCCATCCAGATGCGCGCCCCTTCAAATGCCGGCCCGGCGGCGGTCGAGGCGCAGATCATTCTTTCACTGTTCCCGAAAACAATTTCCCCATTGGTCCCCAGGTCCACCAGGCCGACCAGATCGCGGCTCTCGTGCATGCGGATCGCCAGGATTCCTGCCAGGGTGTCAGCTCCGACAAAACCCCCGAGGCAGGGAAGAAAACGGACAACCGGGTTGCTCTCCAGGTCCCAGCCCAGATCCCTGGCCTGAAATTTGTAAAGGCCGATCTCCATAGGCTCGAAGGGATAATGAGACAGGGGTTCCGGATCGATTCCGCAGAAGAGGTGGTGAATCACTGTATTGCCGACAATCACGATCTGAGTGAGATCGGATTCCCTCCAGGCTGCTGCCCCATTGTCTGGCGCCTTGTCATCGATCGGGACCAGGGAGTGGGCCAGCACCTGGCGGATCAGAGTCCCGATCTGGTGCCGGATCACATCCGTGAGAGTTTTCCGGCCTCCACCGGAAACCGCAAACTCCACCCGGCTCATCACATCCGCGCCATGCCGTGCCTGGGCATTGAGCGCAGTCCGGACTCCAAGCACCCGGCCTGTTTCCAGATCGAGCAGCTGAACCACGACTGTGGTTGTCCCCAGGTCAATGGCGATTCCCAGTCCCTTGCCGGGTGAAAATTCGAACAGCGAATCATCCACCAGAATGTCCGCTTTCCACTGGGCCATCTCGAGGCGCATGTCCCCTTCGGCCCGGCACTGGCAGGACAACCTCCAGCCTTCTTCGATCTCCTGTGGGCGCAGCACCTGGCGTTGAGGAGATGTGACCTCCAGCGAGCCTTCGGCGACACGAATCCGGCAGCCACGGCACTGCCCTCGCCCTCCGCAGGGAAACTCGACCCCATAATCGAAAAGGATCTCTCGCAGGGGGGTCCCACGAGGGACTTTCAGGTGTTCTCCCAGCGGCTGCAGCTCGATACGAACTTCATCTGTCACTTCAAATCTCCAGATAAAAGCATCATTTTCAAATCCATATAATCACGGAAATTGTCCCAGGAAACATCGGGTGGCACAGTATGGTCGATGGTTGGAATAAACCCGCCCTCCTCGATCAGTGGCGCCATCGCAAGCAGGTGGCTGCGAATTGCTTCCCGCCCATGTGGCAGCACCCGTTTATCCACCCCACCCCAGAGGCGCAGGTCTGTTCCAAACAACGCCCGGATGCGATTGGGATCCACATTCGAGGCTCGCTCCAACGGCCAGAGGATATCCACCCCTCCTTCAAGAAACATTGGAATCAGGGGAGTCGGATCCCCATCGGTATCCACAGCGATATACCGCACCCCATGGCTCTTCATGAACTCAACAAGCCGTTTGAGATGCTTGAGAACGAACTTCCGGTAAGTCTCCGGGCTGAGAAGCGGTCCGGTTTTCATGGACAGGTCTTCATTGAGGACAAAGTATTCCACATTGATTTTTTCGAGCACCGGGCGGCTGGTTTCGATGATGAAGTCCGCATAGAACTCCATCATGTCATGCATCATGTCCGGCATGTCATACCAGGCATAAGAAAGGGCCTCGGTTCCCATGAACTCACGCGCCCGCCAGTAAAAACCATTGGCGGCGCAGTTTGTTCCCAGGACCAGAGGAAAATCACGTTTCTTCCAGGTGCCGATCTGGTTATCGAGGTCAGCGGGGTAACGTTCTGGAATGGCCGCGACCAGCCTCTTTTTGATCTGGGAGAAATCCTCGGGGTTCCGTACAGGAAACTCGAGGTACTGATCCATGCACATCCTTCCCCCGCCGACTGTTCCCTCTTTAAGCCCCTTGGTGACAATCCCTTTGTGGTTGCGGACGATCTCATATTCAGGAGTCTCTTCAAGAACCTCCCAGCCGAAGTGAGGGATGAAATCGTAATTGACCGGGATGTATTCGCGCCGATCGAGATGGATGGGGTCTTCCGCTACAAACCAGTTCCAGGCAAATGCCTCGATGGCGGCAGGGTCTTCGTGCCTCCATCTTTCGACTGTCTGCGGCCAGACCCCCAGCTCATGGTTTGGGCAGCAGTCCACTGGCTTGTAATCCAGGCAGTTCATGAAGCGCTGGAGTTCGTTCATCTTTTTCTCCTCCGGCCTCCTGATTTCATTTTGCCTTTATTTCAATGGCTTCGAACAAACCGGAATCCGGCACAGTTTTTTCCCGTGTGATTTTCGCCTGCGGAAGGGGGTGATGGGTCTGTTTCTCAACCACCTCATTCCCCCATTGGGTCCACCCTTCCCGGGGGTAGCGTGCGAACAGCTCCAGAAAAGGTCCCGGCGAGCAGGATTCGATGATTTCGTAGAGATCCTCCGGCTTGCGGGAGTGCTCCCGTTTCCGGCAGGAGATGGCATTGGTCTGGCGTCTTCCGGGGGAGAGTGTCCGCATGTGTCCTTTGACTCCAAAAAGAACCAGCTCGGTTACATTCCGAAAGTAAAAACCAACACCGCGCCCATCGGGGCCTCCATCCTTTCTGATCTTGAACCACACCAGGTTGGTTTTATATGTGAACCCCCATTTTTTCATCACCTCGAGGCCTTCTCCGATCAACGCATTGGGCACCCACAGGTACAGGTGAGATCGTTCGGCCGCCAGAGAACCCACCGGCAGCGCCAGGATCTCCTTGAGTGTCATGGTTGGGTATCGCAGCAGCCTCTGATGTTCCGGGGCCATCTTGCCGGTGCGATTTTCGAACCGCCAGGGAGGATCTGCGAGAATGGTTCGGAAGGATCCCCGGACTTTCCTCAGGAGGTCCTCATCCGCGGGCACTTCACATGGATTGAAAGTTTTCGGCATCGAGGGATCCGGGGCAACGATCCTCCATCAGGCGGGATCGGCTGTTTTTACACTGGTTTTACTCACCACGCCTTCATCATAACTGGCGATCAGCTGCTCACCCGGCTGAAGGACGATGAAATCCTTTTCATCCCAGGGGCCATTCACCAGGCGCCGGATCAGGCTCAGATCGCCCTGGACTTTTTCGAATTGCCATCCCCGTTTTTCGGCCTGGGTGCGGCTGTGGTTTTCGAACTGGCCATCCGGTTCTATTCCCATCTCGATATAAGTGAACTGCCCATAATTCCGTGTCGTGTCACACAGTGTGTCATACAGAAAGCGGGCATTGTCTTCACCATATTTCTCGACCAGTTCCTCATAGGTTCGATCCATGCCGATCTGGTGCTGGATGGTGAGATCATTCAACTCATCGGAAATCGCTCCGCGCTCAATCCAGCCGGAGGTCAGAAAATAGACACCCGGATGGCTGTCGAAATAGTCGCGGTAGCGTTCTTTGCTTCCCAGAAACAAGGTGATGCAGTCATGCGCACGGGTGATCACAACAGGGCGGGTCCTCGCCACCAGCCCATTCAGGCCATTGTTGCACAAGCCATAGCCCAGGATGAAAGCATCGTATTTCGAGCAGTCCTGGGCATCCAGCGCCTTCTGGACCCTTTCCAGCATTCCTTTGGCTCCGATGTCATGCAGACCCTTGGGGAGCAGTTCGATATCCACACAATGGGGAGAACCCGCGATGACCGAGCACAGCTCGCGGTAAAAAACCTCACAGCTCAGAACTTTCAGGCGCATACGGTGTGAAGGCTCCCGATGGCCTCATACATGGCGATGATGTTCTCGATCGGAGTTCCCACCTGAATGGCATGGGTCGGGGCGATGATCATGCCACCCTCCTTGAAAAGTTCTTTGCGGAGGTTCACTTCCCGCACCACATCTTCACGGGTCCCGAAAGGCAGTGTGCTCTGCACACTCATCGAGCCACAGAAGCCCACCTTTTTGTAGAATTCACGGTGGAGGTCTTCGATGTTCATCTTGGCGGCATCGACCTGCACCACTTCGATGATATCCAGGCCCAGGTCGATCAACCGCTGCAGCAGGTCATGCACACTTCCACAGCAGTGCATCATGGTGCGCGCATTATATTTGTGAGCCAGGGCGAACAGCTCCTTCATGAAAGGTGCGAACATCTTTTCGAATTTCGCCGGGCTGATCATGATCCCGCCCTGGTTTCCCAGATCCTCGCCGAAACAGACGACATCGATCAGGCCTTCTGCTGCCTGAAGGGTTCGCTCGATCATCTCATAGAAGAATTCAAACCGTTGACGGCACAGTTCAAGGTAAACAGGATCTTCGGTTCCCACATCATACAGAACCTGGGTCACCCCACGGCAGCGTGCGATGCCATTCATGAAATCGGGAGTGCCGGCCCCCTGGATGCAGATCACATAATCTTTCCAATGCTCGCAGTCTTCACGGATGTGGGAATAGTCAAACCAGTCCGCAGAGGGCATCCGGAAATTTTTAAGATCTTCCGGATCGGTGATGTTTTCGTAGGGGAGGTAGCACGCTTCGGGATAAGTCCCTTTGCCGAAGTTGTAGTTCATGTACCTTTCACCCCAGAAGCCTTCCCAGGAACCATCCGGATGGACTGGCAGCTCGGGGCCGATGTATCTCGGATCGACATGGCGGATATCGGTTCCCAGAGCCAGCAGCAGGTCCTCATAAGTCTTGACCTGGAGAACCTCCATCAGATCGGCGGTGATTTCCGGAGTCCCATAAAAATGGGTTGGAGGACGGTCATATCCCCGATACTCCATGGCCTGAACGAAGCGTTGTTTTGAGTTCATGGCTCTAATCTCCTAAATGCCAGGTATACAGATCGGAACGGGCTTTGGGAGCATTGGGATCGATGACACCGGTGGGAGCGATGTTCGGCAGTCCCTTCCCCCAGACTCGTTTCGCTTCCTCGATATAGAAGATGTAATTCGATAGAGGAACATCCGGTGGAACCCGGTGATCGGGCATTGGGATGAAACCTCCTTCCTCGACCAGTGGAGCGAGGCGTTCGACCTCGCGGGTGATATCCTCTCTGGATCCTGCCAGGAGATGCTTGTCGACACCACCCATCAGCCGCATCTCTTTGCCGAATTTTTTCCGGAATTCGACCGGATCGTGTTTCCATGTTCCCACTTCGATGGGAAACATGGTGTTCACCCCGGACTCGAGCCACAGCCCGGCCAGCGCATCGATCTTTCCATCACAATCCAGAAAGACGATGTCCACCCCATACTTGTTCAGAACACCGGTGATCCGCTTGTAATGAGGGACCAGAACTTCTTTAAAAACTTTTGGTGACAGGAGCGGTCCCGAGTTGTAGCACATGTCTTCCCACATTGAAGCCGCCTCCGGCCTCACCCCGGCGGAAAGGGTCTTTTCCAGCACCGCCACACAGATATCGGCCAGGGTCTCGACAATTTCCTCAAACAGGGGGCGGTCGTCATAAACAATCTCGGAAATCCTCTCCAGGCCGAACCAGTTGCGCGGGATGCCATACAGCGACCCCGCTCCGAATAAACAGGGGGTAGTCCCGATCCGGGCGGGTCCATTCGGCTACCAGGCTGTTCCATTCATTCTCACAGGGGAAACGTGCCGGGTCATCCGCCTGCAGGCGCGGTTTGAACTCCTTTTCCCAGGAGTCCCGGTCCTTGAGTGCATGATCCAGATGGCGCGGGATCGATCCAAGAAATTTCCCTCGCTCCACCACAGCGCCATCCCCCTGCCGGACGACCTGGGTTTCTCCCTTGTCCTCGAGCACCTCCTCAGCAAATCCCGGACACAGGTGCATGTTCCCGCCACAGAAGATCCATTGTGGATCCATTCCGAAAAAGGAATCGGTGTTGGCCCCTCTGGGGAGGCCATAGGATTCCCAGATGACAGTTGTTTCACCCCAGAAACCGAAATCCATGATCGGACAACGGTCCCGTGGGAGATAGTGCATGGTGGCATGGTAACGTTCGCGGGCATTCATGGTTAAAGGCCATATTCCTCCCTGGAAAATTTCGCGGCTTCCGGAGTCGAGAGCATTTCTGCGATGAAGTCCTCTTCCTTCTCCGGCAATGTTTCTGTCTCGTTCTGCAGGCGAAGCAGCCATTTCTTTTCACGGTCCGAGAGGTCCAGTTCTCCATCGGCCTCAGCCCGGGACAATTCCTCGACAGTGGCCAGCACCGCAATACGTGTCCGGCCATAAGCGGATTCCTCTTCGATGATCTTTTCAGACAGCTGCAGCACCACATCCGGCCTGAGGATATGCGCCTGGGGATCATGGCGTGCATCGCTCTCCACCAGCCAGTCGCGGAGCTGCAACGCATCCTCGGCGGATCGCCCGGCTGCCACATTCATCAGGCGGCAGTCATAAGCCAGCTGCTCCACCGAAACGACAGGGGCGAAATCGCTCAGCAGCCGGAGGTTCTGAACCGACTCGTTCGACCAGCAATCACAGACCGCCTGGGCGATATTGCCCACATAAGTGAGGTGGGCGCAGGCCGAGGATCTTCCCTCCATTGAAATCGGCACCCCGGCAATGGCCTTCATGTAGGGGCCTTCATAAGCGCAATCCTTGCTCGGCCCCACCGCCCCCATTTCATAAGCCACCAGGCTGCGCGACACCGAGGCCACACGCACCAGCGCGGCGAAAACCTTCGGGACAAGCTTCTGGTTCGCCAGCACCATGGCGGTATTGGCAAATCCACAGGCGGTATCCCCGGAAGGCACCATATTGCCCTCACGGCAGGCCTTGACGATTTCTTTCCAGAGAAATTCCATGTCACGAGCCGCCAGCACCCCCAGTGCGAAGACCAGGGTGCGCAGGTCCGCATTCATCAGGGCCTCATCGCACACTTCCTTGCCACCGGTGGATTCGATCGCCAGGAGGTCCGCGCCGGCATCCGATGCGGCATGAAACAGCTCCACCATCCCATCCCAGTACTTTCCTCTCCGCATCAGTGGCGGGCGTTCGTGGTCGCGATTGTCATTCGGGGTCAGGCGCAAGGCATTCTTGAGGCCATATTTATCATGGTAACGCCGCAGGGTTTCCGACAGGATTCGCGTGATTTCAACTCCCCATGGCGGATGCACAGTCATGGGAGGCAGGGTCTCGAATTCAACCAGAAGGGAGGGGACATCGAGATCGACTGCACGACGGCAGACCCCCTCGATCATTTCCTGGTACTGGCATCGGATATCCGGCCAGGTATCCGGGTTGATATCGACTGGAGGCAGGGTGAAGTTAATTTCCGGAATGACCACCCCGGTGCCGATTCTGACTCCCCGGCCACATTCAACAGGATGCGGCGCCTTTCCGAAGATAAACTCATTCACGGAATGAATAGCAAGATTCCGGGTGGCGGAATTCATGTTGAATATCCTCCGGTCAGTAAATTTTTAACCTGATGATTGAATGTTTGGACATAGGCAAGAAGTGATAAAATCTGATGTTGCCCGGCAGCTCATTTGAAGGGATCTCTGCGCTACCCCCATTCCCTCAAATCAAATGAGCTGCCTGGCCCCCGATTGGATAAATTTTCCCTCCACCGAAAAAAATCGGCGTGAGTGCAGCTGGCTCAATTTTTGTCAGTGACTGCCAGAGTCCGGGCAATCGCGACCGCCCCATTGGCGTTATCGCTGTATCCATCGGCCCCGATCTGTTCGGCATACTGCCTGGTGATCGGCGCGCCACCGATGATGACCTTCACCTGCTTGCGCACCCCGGCTTCCTCGAGTGCTTTGATGACAGTGCCCATGGCCGGCATGGTGGTTGTCAGCAGGGCGGAAAGAGCCACCACTGAGGCGTTCTTGGCTTTGACCGCTTCAATGAATTTTTCCGGAGAGACATCCACTCCAAGGTCGACCACTTCAAATCCGCCACCCTCGAGCATCGCCGCGACCAGGTTCTTTCCGATATCATGCAGGTCGCCTTTGACAGTCCCAATGGCCACCCGGGCAACCGGCTGCATCCCGCCGGCAACCAGCAGAGGCTTGACCAGCTCCAGCGCCCCCTTCATCGCACGGGCCGAGATCAGCAGCTCAGGGACAAAATATTCATTGGTTTCAAAGCGGCGCCCCACTTCATCCATAGCTGGAATCATCGCTTTATTGAGCAGCTCCTGAGGATCGGTTCCCGCATCCAGCAATTGCTGCGTAACAGTCTTCGCACTGTTGGCATTGCCTTCCAGAACAGCTGTGTACAACTCCTGTAGGGCGGACATAATCGGAAAATCCCTCCTTCGTTGTTGAAAGGTAAACGAGTACGACCTTACCATGTCGCGTTAACCGGTTCAATGCACCCGGTAGAAAACTTTTTGCGCCATCATCCTCTCGGCGAAAATCCAGCCGCAGTCCGGCTGCGTGAGCCTGCCAGGCGGGTATCCTGGCCCTTTTCGACAAAGCTCATCCATGCCTCCCGGGCACGCTGGCAGTGTGCTTCAGGAAGTTTGTCCCGCAGGCTTTCCGGGATCCGGTAGTGGCCCCCGACAGCCCCATAGGATGAAAGTGAATGGGTATCTGAGACATAACCCGGCTCCTGCCAGGCATCGATCAGCATCGGTTCCCCATTGGCTTGCGAGGTTGCATCTGAAACCAGTGCGATGTGCCAGGTTTCCCACCCATTCCGTTTAAAGATCACAATGTCTCCCGGCTGCCACTGATCCGCTGTTTCGGGAGTGTAGCGATTGGCCAGGGTGGCCGCATGGCGCTGCAGGAACACATCCAGAAGAGCGGTCCGGCGGTGTGCCCAGCTTTTCGAGATTCCCTGCTGGAAGTTCATCCGGGCTTTGAGGTATGGGGCCATGTTGCCACGGTAGTCTTCGTACACCAGTTCCTGAAGGTCGATCCCGGCCGCACGCAGGGCGCGTATGATGACATCACAGCACAATCCCTCACGGGCAGCGATGTCTCCGCCAGGATAGGCGATTCGCGGGTAAGTCATTTTGTAAGGCGTGCGCAGCTCAACCAGCTGATGTGCCGCTGACAGAATTTCCCGGGCCAGTGGAATCTTTGCTTCCGATGTCGAGGATGCCGGAGACACCTCACTGCCGAACCCGTTTCCTGTGGAAAGACAGAATATTGCTGCTACGGCCAGGTAACACAATCTGTTCACAACCACAAACACCCCTTCAAATCATAAAGCCTGATTTTCACACCCGTCCGGCTGCGCTGGCAACCCCTTCACGGGCCGATTGACTCTCAAAAGAACGCATCTTCAATCAATTCAAGACTTCAGGCGACTTTATCCGTCTGAAACGACTGCTTGACACCCCCGGATCCATTGGCCGATAATAGATGCAGTTATGGAAGATCCAAAACCGGGAGTATTTCCCCGGTCCGAAATTCCCTCGGAACCAATATGTTTCTCCAGACAATGCCTGGAGGCAGAAGGAGAAGGCTGTCAGACATCATCGGTCGTTTCCGCTCAAAATGAAGAACCATCTCGAAAACCCTCCTCTCACCGGCATCTTCCCAGATTAGAGAATCCATGACCGAACACACCCATCTGATTCGCCTGAATGATTCGCGCGAAAGCGCGGTGATCTATGGCAACCTCGATGAAAACCTGCGGGTGCTCGAGGAGGAGTTCGAGGCCCATCTGATTGCCCGGGGAGAAAATTTGCGCATCCAGGGGACCGCCGAGCAGGTCGATCTGGTCCGCCAGGTGATCGAGGGAATGCGCATTCATGTCCAGTCTCAGGATCCCATCGACCATAAGCGCCTGCATGAACTGATCCGGATGGTGAAGGATCGCAGCGGGCCATTGGTTCGTGAGGTTGTCGAAGACTCGATTCAGGTCAATGGCCATAACCGCCGGGTCAAACCGCGCACCTCCGGCCAGAAGCGTTACCTGGATGCGATCCGAACCAATGACATCGTTTTTGGAATCGGCCCCGCCGGGACAGGGAAGACCTACCTGGCAATGGCTTGCGCGGTCAATGCTCTGCTGAACCGCAAGGTCAAACGGATTGTACTGGCACGGCCGGCGGTCGAAGCGGGAGAATCCCTCGGCTTCCTCCCGGGAGACCTGTACGAAAAGGTGAATCCATACCTCCGCCCGCTTTATGATGCTCTCTATGACATGATGGAATTCGAAAAGGTCGGCCGGATGATGCAGCAGGGGCAGATCGAGGTCGCACCGCTCGCCTTCATGCGCGGGCGCACTCTCAATGACTGTTTTGTCATCCTCGATGAAGCCCAGAATACCACCCGTGAACAGATGAAAATGTTCCTGACACGCCTGGGTTATGAATCCAAAGCGGTGGTGACCGGGGATGTCACTCAGATCGATCTCCCGCACCAGAAAGTCAGCGGCCTGATCGATGCAGTCAATGTGCTGAAGGGCATTTCCGGCATGGAGATGGTCTGGCTGGGCCGCGGCGATGTGGTCCGGCACCGGCTGGTCCAGGAAATCATCCGTGCTTATGAGGAGGCTGAGAGTCCGGAGGGCAGCCACGCATGACCGTATCCCCTCCCCCTCCCGATATGCCCGCTGCGCGGGTGAAAAAAGGCTTTGACAACACACGGCAGACCTTCATCCGTGTGCTGCTGTTCATCGCCGCCCTGCTCCTGATTACCCTGGGAAGCGTTCCTCCACGCCCCAGCCCGGAGCGGCTCCTGAACGAAGAGGTCGGTGAACCGGCCTCACGCACAGTGCTTGCCCCTTTCCCGCTCAAGATTATCGACCAGCAGGAAACCGACCGGGTCCGCACAGAGGCGCGTGAAAAGGTTCCTCCCACTTATGCCCGCCGTACAGAGGCTTTTGACCAGAGCCACCAGACCTGGCGGGCGATTGTCCATGGCTGCCTGGAGGGTGAGCGCAGCCTGTCATCCGCGGATCATATACTTCCGGCATCCGAATCCGCCCTGAGGTTCATGAAAGACCTCAATCGAGCCGACACCGATTTGCTGAAGAAGAAAGTTTCCGATCCAGCCTGGCGGGAAGCGATCCAGGCCAAATTAGCCCGCACATACCAGGAAAATGATATTGTCGAAAATCTCGACAAGGTCTCCACAGAAAAATCCTCCTCAAAAAACACAGTTCTCTGGCGGCTTAGAGAACCGGATGGGAGCCTCAAGGACCGTGTCAGCTGGGTATCGATCAGCTCGGTGACTCAACAGAGGGAGATCTGGGCCAGGAGCCTGGTCGAGGTCGATTTCGGCGGTGATGAAAAAGCACGCACCCTTGCGGCAGCTCTGGCAAAGACACTGGTCGAACCCAACCTGAAGTACGATCCAGCTGCTGTCGAGCATGAGATGCGCCTGGCTCTGGCGAGTGTCAAAAGTGTTTCTATGGAATTCAAGCAGAGCCAGATCATCATCATGCGCGGGGAAATTGTCACGCTTGACCAGAAGCAGGCGCTACTGGAACTGGGCAAGCGCATGGAGTCGCGCCTGGGTGAATTCCTCGGCCGGACAATCCTGGTTTTCGGGATTTTGCTGATCCTGTTCGGGTATCTCAAGCGGATCCACAAGGAAATGTATCAAAACCTCCCGCGCCTGGGGGCCTACCTGGCAGAGATCACCCTGATCGCCTGGTGCGGTTTCTTTGTCGCCTGGGGGGTTGAGTTCGATGCCATCCAGGCGACTGAAGGGTCGATATCCCAGGTCGGCCTGGTGGTCCCGATTGCAGCCATCGGAATCCTGGTCACCCTGCTGGAAAATTCACGCCTGGCTCTGTTTTCCGTGATTGTTTCCACCTTCCTGATTGGCATCCAGTTCAACTGGGGGTTTGAAATTCTGCTGGTGCTGGTCCTGTCCGGGCTGGTGTCGGTGTTCCATGTCACTGGAATCCACCGTCGGAGCCAGATTTATCTGGCGTTCCCCTGGATTTTCGGAACAGGAATTTTCCTTCTGCTCGGGGTGCACCTGGTCATGTACCCCTCGATGGAGGCATTCACCCACTCGGCGGATAACCTCTTCTGGGGTGTGCTCTGGCTGGGGGTCAATGGACTGGTCTCGGTCGGGCTGGCCCTGCTGCTGCTTCCCATTCTCGAAGACCTGCTGGGGATCACCACCATTTTCAAGCTGCGTGAGATATCCACCTATCATCCCCTGTTGAGACAGCTGGAGGAAAAAGCCCCGGGGACCTATTACCACTCCCTGAATGTCAGTGCGCTGGCGGAATCGGCTGCCGCCGCCATCGGCGCAAATGCCCTGCTGGTCAAGGTCGCAGCCTACTACCATGACATCGGCAAGATGGAAAAACCCAACTACTTCACCGAGAACCAGTTCACGGAAGAGGATCGCCGCAAGCATTCCAAAATTTCCCCCCACATGAGCTGCCTGATCATCCGCAACCATGTCAAAATCGGCCTCGAAATGGCCCGTGAAAACCGTTTGCCTGAAGCCATCCTGCCTTTCATCGCTGAACATCACGGCACAACCCTTTTGTCATTCTTCTATGATCAGGCGCGCGCGGAGGATCCCCACGGAACCGTGTCTCCCAGCGATTTCCGCTATCCCGGCCCCAAACCCCAGACTATCGAAAGCGCGATTGTCATGCTGGCAGACACCATTGAAGCCGCTTCACGCTCCATGAAGCTGGTCAGCGAGGCGGAAATACGGGTGTTTGTCAAACGGATGATCAATGAAAAAATGATCGATGGCCAGTTCGATGAATGCAATCTGACTTTCCGCCAGATGAAACTTCTCTCCGATTCTTTCACACGAACCCTGCGGACCATGATGCACCGACGGATCGCTTATCCTTCAAATCCCGATGTGAATCTCTCGCCGGGGACTGTCCAGGATGATAAGGTTCAGCCTTTATTCAATCGTGGCTCTTGAGAGAGGCTCCAGTCAATCGGATTGATATGAGTGTCGAGATAACTGACGAACAGGACATCCCGATAGACATCGACTGCCTTCGCTCGTGCCTGCAGAGTGCATTGGGCAGGGTGGGAATGCCGGATGCTGAGGTGAGTGTCCTGTTGACAGGCGATTCCCGCATGGCCGAACTCAACCAGACCTACCGGGACCTTCCTGAAACCACAGATGTGCTATCCTTTCCCATGGAAGACAACCTTGGGGAGCCATTCGGTTGCCTGCTGGGGGATATCGTGATCTCGGTTCCAACCGCCCGGCAGCAGGCGGCTGAGGGCCTGCAGAATGAAGTGGAATCCCTGGCCTTGCATGGCCTTCTCCACCTGCTTGGCCATGATCACGAGGCCGAGGGTTGGGAATCCTGGAATATTGCCCTCAAGGAGCTGGTATCTGATGAGTAATACGGATGTCGACCGATTACAACCCTGGAAAATCCCTGCCGCAGACAGACGGCAATCCATCTCCTTTTGCCTGACCGGGGTGGCCCGATATGAGTAATCTGGCCTGGATCTTTCTCGAAGGATTCCTGTTTGTCCTGACGCTGGGGATTTCCGCCTTTTTCAGTGCTGCTGAAACCGCGCTTACCTCGATCAGTGCTGTCCGGATCAACCAGATCGCCGGGCTTGAGGATCATAAACACCCTCTCCATGACTGGCTGAGAAATCCCACCAAATATCTCACCACGATCCTGGTCGGAAATAACATCTCCAATATCGCCGGAGCGCTCCTGGTGGGCGATTTCTTTCGACGGCTGATCATTCATTTCGGATATCCGGATGAAGAGGCCCTGGCCGGCGGGCTGGCTTTCGTAACCGCCACGACCCTGGTGCTGGTATTCGGAGAGATCATCCCCAAAAGCTATTCCCGCCACCATTGTGAACGTGTCGCTCCACGCCTGGCCCCATCGGTTTCTTTCATCTACCGGATTCTCCAGTATCCCATCCGCCTGTTTATGATCATCTCCAACCTGATCATCCGCCTCTTCGGGGGTGAGAAAGCCTATGAGGTTCCCTTCGTCACCGCTGACGATCTCAAGCTGATGATCGAGGTCGGGGAAAAGCAGGGGCTGCTGGATATCGATGAACGCGAAATGCTCCATTCCATTTTCGAACTGTCCGAAACCCATGTCCGCGAGGTGATGACACCCCGTGTGGAAATGATCTATGTCAAGGTTAACGATCCCATCGAGAGTGTCCTCGACACTTTCGAGAAGCATGATTTCTCGCGCCTGCCGGTGATCGAAGACAACCGCGATAATGTTGTCGGAATCCTTTACATGAAAGATGTCCTGCACCACATCCGCACAGCTGATTCCAGTGACACCGACCTGGTCCGGAACCTCATGCGCCCACGAATTTTTGTTCCCGAAAACAAGCGTGTGGATGATGTCCTGAAACAATTTCAGCGTGAGAAAACCCACATGGCGATTGTGGTGGATGAATATGGTGGAACTTCCGGCCTGGTTACCATCGAAGACATTCTCGAAGAAATTGTCGGCGAAATCCATGATGAATTCGATGAAGACGAAAACGAAATTTCACAGGTGGAGGAAAACGCCTGGATTGTCGATGCCACAGTTCATCCCGAAGACCTTTTCGATGAGCTGGGTGTCCCGTTTCAGAATGACAAAGAGGAATATGACAGCCTGGCCGGCTTCCTTCTGCGCCAGATGAGGGATCTTCCAAAAAATGGGGACAAACTGGATTTCGACACATTCCGGTTCACTATCCTCGAAGCGGACGAAAAACGGATTACACGAGTCCGCATCGACCGCCTCAAAGAAAAATCGCCTGCCGAGATGGAGTCTCTCCCATCGGATGAGTAATCCCCGGGCTTCACACGCCTGAAATTCCCGGACGAAGGATGCCCCCTTGCATTCCTGTGGACAAAACCTCCATATTCCGGTATCAAGAAAAGCATGACTGGTTTCTGGATGCCGGGATCCGCCTGATGCATCTGAATCCACCACTAATTCTGAGAGTCTTCAGAAGCTTCTCCCCATTTCGGAGATGAGGTTGATGGAAAAGTTAACGGTTATAACCGAGAAGGAAAGTGTTGCCCGGGATATCGTTTCGGTCCTGGGTGGTTTCACGAAAAATGACAAAGGTTTCTTTGAAAGCGACCGTTACCTGATCGCCTGGGCTGTCGGGCATATTGTCGGCCTGCCCGCTCCCGAAGAAATCGATCCTCAATATAAACGCTGGACTCTCCAGAGCCTGCCGATTCTCCCCCAGCGTTTCGAGCTCAAACCGCTCGAGGGCATGGGAGAGCGCCTCAAGCTGATGGACAGCCTGTTCAACAGGCCGGATGTTCGCGGGATCGTGAATGCCTGCGATGCCGGGCGTGAGGGAGAACTGATTTTCCGTGAGATCATCGAGTTTACCGGCACCGATAAGCCGGTCTTTCGCCTGTGGCTTCAGTCCATGACCGCTGAATCGATCCGGGAAGGATTCAACAATCTGCTCCCGGGGGAAAAATTCAATGGACTTGCGGCAGCCGCCTGGAGCCGGTCCGAGGCGGACTGGCTGGTCGGGATGAATGCCACCCGGGCAGTGACAAAAAGGCTTCAAACAAAAAAATCCCCGGGTGTCTGGTCAGCAGGCCGTGTGCAGACCCCCACCCTGGCGCTTCTGGTTGACCATGAATTCCGAATCCTTGAATTCGAGCCTCGCGGTTACTGGCAGGTCCTGGCCACCTTTCAGGCCAGCGACCATGCCTACACCTCCATCTGGTATGATCCAGCCTGGAAAGGGGATCCGGAAAAGGGTGAGAAGGAGGACCGCATTTTTGACCAGGCTGCAGCGGAATCGATCCTTGCGGAAGTTCAGGGACAGCCCTGTCTGGCATCTGAAACACGCAAGCCTGAGCGCGAATCCGCTCCCCTTCTTTTTGATCTGACCTCCCTGCAGCGCGAAGCCAACCGCCGCTTCGGTTATTCCGCACGCCGGACACTGCAATCCGCACAGCGGCTGTACGAAGGCCACAAGGTGCTGACCTATCCCCGCACCGATTCCAAGCACCTGCCGGAGGATTACCTGGGCCATGTCAACATGGTGCTGCAGTCCTATTCAGCGGTGCACCCCTATCAGCCCTTCGCCGGCAGGCTGCTTTCACAGGGGCTTCTGAATCGGGAGCGGATTTTCGATAACAGCAAGATCAGCGACCACTTTGCCATCATCCCGACCGGAAAGATCCCGGACCATCTCGAAGGGGATGATGCCCGCATCTTTGACCTTGTCATGCGCCGGTTCCTTTCGGCTTTTTACCCCCAGGCGGTCTGGAACAAGGTTGAAAGAAACACCTGTGCGGGCGCCCAGAATTTCCGTGCGCGCAGCCGGACCCTTCAGGTTCCGGGCTGGCGGGAAGTCTATGGCTCCGATGAGAATGGCGAAGAACGCCTCCCGCCGCTGGTTCCGGGGAGCGATGCTGTTGAGGGTGTCACAGTCCAGCCCCTGGAGTATTCGCTCAAGGAGGATGTCACACGCCCGCCGGGAAGGATCACAGAAGGCCGTTTGCTGGGGATGATGGAACGCGCCGGAAAAGACCTCGAAGATGAGGAACTTTCCGAAGCCATGAAAGACAAGGGCCTGGGCACTCCTGCCACACGCGCCGATATCATCGAGAATCTGATTTCCAAAGGGTATGTCCAGCGGCTGCGCGAAGGCATCAAACCGACCACCAAAGGGATACGCCTGATCGATTTCCTCCACCGCATCGATTCGACCGGCCTGGCCTCCGCGGAACTCACCGGCGAATGGGAAAAACACCTGCGTGAAGTCGAACATGGAAAAATGGAGCGTTCGGCCTTTATGGAAGGCATCTCGGAGTTTACTGCCGGGGTGGTCGAAAAAATCAAAGGTTTCGAGTACGACACCCTGTATCAGAAAGATCCACCTGTGGGCGTATGCCCATTCAACCCTCAGGTGCCAGTTGTCGAATTTTTCTGGGGCTACCGTTGCCAGGATGGAGGGGATAACAATGGCGGAAAATGCCCTCATCCCGGGTGCCCATCCGAGAGCCGTTTCATTGTCTGGAAGGAAATTTCGGGAAGATATATTGACCGGAAAACTGTCGGCAGGCTTCTGGAACGCAAGAAAACTCCTCCCTTCCGGGGTTTGTCGATCATGGAGGCCGTGAATTTCAGGCGGCTCTGATGCTGGATGAGGCCAATCAGGCCAAGGTATCCATGGAAGGTTCACCAGACCACAGTGAAGAGGAAGTCACCGGGGAGATCCTGGGGAATTGTCCGGCGGGCCACGACTGCACTGTTGTGGTGACCTCGACACGTTATGTCTGCAGCAAGGTGCTGGCTTCTCCCGAGCGGAAAGGAGCCTCCGAGGATTGTTGCGGATTTCAGCTGCCAAAAATTATCTGCAAGCGCGAAATCTCCATCGAGGAGGCCCGCGAATATCTTGAGAGCGGACGCACTCAGCCCATTGAAGGGTTCACCTCCAAGTGGAATCGCCCTTTTACCGCCATTCTGTTCCGGAAGGAAAATGGCCGTCACGGGTTCGAATTCCCAGCCAGACCTTCCAAGTCTGCCGATGGGGAAGAGGGTGCAACCCCTCGGAAAAAAGGCACGGCACGCCGCGCTGCCCGAAAAACAGCCACCCGCAAGGCCGCTGGAAAATCGGCAGCGAAGAAAACAACCAGGAAGGTTTCCCGAGCCTCAAAAAGCCCAGCCCAGTCCGAGGCCTGATCGCCCCTCATGTCAGGGATTCTCGGCCTGATACTTTCTGATTCGTTTGAGATAACAACCGCGGCTGCCGAACTCTGCCGAGATACAATATCGAGGACACTTTCACAGACAGCTCCTTCGAATACCCTCGCAGCAACCCCTGTCAGTGTCTGGCGGGAAGAAGGATGTTTTCTCGGAGCCTGGAAAGCGGCAGCTCTCTCGGACGATGAATCCCTGATCAGCACCGATGAAGTCCGCCGCTTTCAGGTGGTTGGAAGCGGGGGGATTATCAATTCCCGGGAAATCCATAAAACCCTGACCTTGAGAGGGCACCACTTCGCCTCGAACAACGGCTTCGAATGCTTGGCGCACCTGGTCCAGGAAGGCCATCTCGATTGGGAACTGGGCCTCGATGGCAAATTCGCCTTTGCAATCTGGGACCGCCGGGAGCGAATCCTTCATCTCGGGCGCGACCGGTTTGGGTTGAAGCCCCTGTTCTGGATCGGGAACAGCAGTGGCTTCGCTTTTTCTTCAAGCCTCACACAGCTCAAAGCTGTGCTGCTCGAACTGGAGCGGCAGGAGGATGGCCTCGGCGGAGCAGTCAGAAGGATTTTTCTCCCCTTCAAACTGGACTCTCTCCCGCCAATCATTGAGGTGGCTCCTCGACACCGCCTGCATCCCGGCTCCTGAAACCATTTTCTCCCAGGTGAATGCGCTTCCCCCGGGGCATCGGCTGCTCTGGTCACCCGGCCAGCCTCCGAAGCAACAGGCCTGGTGGAGACTCACTTATTCCCCTCAGCGGACCCTGGCACCCAGGCAGGCCGAGGAGGATTTCTCCGACATTTTTCATGAAAGCCTCCAGGCCCATGCCTCACAGATGAAACCTGTTCGTCTGTGCCTGGACAGCCATGTGGATTCGGTCCTGCTGGCCGCTCATGCTTCCCGGCTTGCCTCCGGAGCTCTGGCCACCTGTTCGCTCAGTTTTGATCCTGACGAAGTGAATGGAATCCAACCCGAATCCAGGATCGCCCACCTGCTGGGGGCGGAGCATCATCCCCATCACTGCACTGTGTGCCCGGTGGATGAGATTTTTCCGATGGTTCGCTCATTCGAGCAACCTTTCGGAAACCCGGAGGTGTGGCATCACTGGCTGCTGGCACAGGCCTCGAGTGAATCCAGCCCCGGGCTGCTGACAGCGGATGGCGCGGACTTTCTGTGGGGACGGGGATCCTCATTTCCCCTGAATCACCTTTTTCGTTTGTTCCCCAGAATCTCCGGAAAACCGGCCCGCCGGTCACCCGGCAAATCTCTTTGTGGCACCACTTTCTCCTGGCAGGATCTGTTCCTGGAACCAATGACCCTGCTGAGGCAGCATCGTCAGATCGATCCGGATGGGGTGTTATGGAATTCTCTGTTGAAACCCGATTACCGGAATGCATCCTGCCTGATCCCCGCCTCCTCCGCACCGGAAGCCGGGAAATATGAAGCCATGCTCGCCATGGATGCGGACTATTTCCTTCCGCATGATCTATCGGCGCGAATCGATTCGATCTCCTCGGCATGGAGAGCCTCATTCCAGCATCCCTGGCTGGGAAATCGCCTGTTCGAATTTGTAAACCACCTTCCCATCCGCCACAAAATCAATGGCGGCATCACACACTGGCTGGCCCACCAGGCCCTTCAGGCATCCTGGCCCGCGATTGCAGCCATCACCCGGCAGTCCGGGAGTAAAAGATCCGGGGTCCCCATACAGCGCTGGCTGGCGCGGGATCTCAGTCCGATTTTTCGCGATGGCCCCCTCGGACTGGATTCTCCTCTGCGGGAGATGATAGACCAGAAGCCTCTGCGAATTCTTTTTGAGCAACACCGTACCGGCCTCACCGATCGATCGAATCCCCTGTGGCTGGTTCTGGTAGTCGATCTGTGGTTACGTGAAAAAAAGCTTGCAGTATAATCCCCGGGAATTCGGATATGCTGACATCATCAACGAAGGGCCGGTTCTTTCTGCTGATCGGTGGCTTGTGGCTGCTATCCACCATAGGGGTGGTGTGTGCCCTGTTCTGGCCACAGATCGGGCGGAAATACGAGGTTCAGAAGGGTGAGTACTGCAATGAAAACCTCGAAAGGCTTTTCGAGGCCAAGCAGGCCTTGGCCCGGGAACTGAACTGGGATCCTTCACGGCCTCAACCCCCGGTCATTCAGCAGCTGGAACTGAAAGACCTTGCGCCCTACCTGCGGCGGGACCGGCTCGACCTCTCCTGCCCCTCAGGCGGCCATTACCAGATCCGCCCCCTGCTGGATGCCGATGGCGAAGTGGTTCCTCCCATCTGTGATCATGCGAAATCCGATCCGGATGCCAATGGAATCGATGAGGATTCCGAGGGGCTTCACATTCACCTGCGTTCCCATCTGCAAAATTCGGACACTGGATTATACTACCGGGATCCCGGGCTGGCCTTTCCTGGTGATCCGCAAACTACACCGAGGTGACAACATCTTTGCCATGCGGATTCTGATGCTTCACCCCCATGATATCCGTTATCATCCCTGGACCATTCGAATCATCAAACTCGCCGAGGAACTCGCACGGAAAAGCCACTCGGTCACAGTCGGATTCATCGAACATAAGCGCGCTTCGGAACCGGATTTTGCCCGTCTGAGGGAAATCCCTTCCGGGCCAGTGCAATATGTCCCTCTGCGCGCCAGGGATAACCAGACCCACCGCAATATTCTGGATGTCATCTCTCTGGCCAGGGATGTGGACATCATTCATTTCCAGAAATGCTTCGCCTCGACTTTTATCCCCGCTCTCTGGGCTTCCTGGCGCTGGGGGAAACCCCTGCACTATGACTGGGATGACAATGAAACCCTGATTCTGCGCGAGATCCACGGATTGCCTCCGGGGTTTCTCTCCCAGGCGAAGTTTCTTGAAAAAAGAATCCCGCATTATGCCGACACCATCTCAGTGTCGAGCGATGGCTTGCTCGAGCAGTGCCTGAAATGTGGATTTCCGGTGGAGCGGATCCGGAAAGTGCCGGTGGGCGCCGATCTGGAAACTTTCAACCCACAGCATCCACGGGAGAATTTTCGGCAGGAGGCGCCCTTCCTGGTCGGTGAGCGCCCCCTGGTGGTGTATATCGGGCAGCGTGGAAGGGGCGGCCGTATGCCGGTTTCGGTTTTGTGGAAGACCT
>LMZT01000128.1 GCA_001567115.1 Candidatus Hinthialibacteria bacterium OLB16
GGATTTCAGGATGCACACCTGAGGGTTTCTGGAGAAATCCATCAGCTGGGGCTCTGGTCGATCCCAGCCACAGTGCTCTGGCTGGTGGTCATATCGGAATTCATCCGTTTATTCGATGGCCTGGATGGAATCCTGGTGTGCATCACCATCGGATCGTTCTGCTGCAGTACTTTTATGTTCTCCCTTTTGAGGAAGGCTATGCGCGAGCCTTGTGTTTCTGCACAATCCCACCATTGCTTGGACTCCTCCCCTGGCGGCTGTATCCCTGCCGGATTGAACTCCGGGGGATCGGAGCATTCCTGCCCGGATTCATGATCGGAGCGATCACACTTGTGGGGCGGGAAAAGGCTTTTACCACCAAAGCAGTTGTTTTACCGGGTATCGTTTTTATCGCTGTTTTTTCACTCTTCTGCCTGTGGCTGCTGGAACAGCATCTGTTCCTTCCGAGCCGTAAAAAAATCGATTCCGAAACCGGATCCCGCAAAATAATAATTAAGAATTAGTCCATTCAAACGTTGTATAATTACGTCGAAGTTTCCTGGTGGTGAAAGGAGCAGATAATGCGAAACCAAACAATGGGGCGGTGTATGACACTTCCCATTCTGGGATTGCTGCTGGCTGGAGGATTCGCATTTGCGGAGCCTCAGAAACTCCCGGTTACCCGGGTGGTGCTCTACAGCAGCGGGGTGGGGTATTTCGAACATGCCAGAGAAATTCAGGGGAGCACCTCTGTCAATATGATGTTCAAAACCGATCAGGTCAACGATATCCTCAAGTCGCTGATCATCGAGGACCTGGATGGAGGGCGTGTAGGGACTGTGGCCTACCCCTCGCGCGATCCGATCTCGAAGACTCTGCAGAGTTTTCAGGTGAACCTTGCGGAAGACCCCTCTCTTTCCATGCTGCTGGCTCAACTCAGAGGAGCCGATGTTCTGGTTCATATCGGAGCCGAGAAAATCGAGGGACGGATACTCGGCCTCGAAAAAACGTCAGAAGTCCATATCCGATGACGGAACCCCTTTGGAGGTCCCAGTCCTGAACATCCTTTCCAACAGTACTGTTCAGGCGGTCGTCCTCGAAGAAGTGCGCCAGATCCAGCTCAAAGACCCAGCCCTCGAAAAAGAGCTGGGAAAAGCATTGGACACTCTCGCCGGATCGAGGAATCAGGAAAAGAAACCTTTGACATTGACCTTTCAAGGTGATGGGAAAAGAAGGATTCGTGCGGGATATCTGGTGGAAACACCCATCTGGAAGACCAGCTACCGGCTGGTCCTTCCCTCAGAAAAAGAAGCCCAAGGATTTCTTCAGGGGTGGGCGATCATCGAAAACCAGACCGATAACGATTGGGAGGGAGTCAACCTCAGCCTGGTGAGCGGGCGGCCGATCTCATTCATTCAGGATCTCTACCAGCCGATCTATGTTCCACGGCAGGTCTACCAGCCACGGGATGAAGCATTTCTCCTCAGTTTGAGCCGGAAAGTTCTTGATGACAAAATGGAGCGCGGCAGTGCAATGATGCGGAAGTCGAAGGGAGATGGAGTGATCGTCGGAAGCGCTCCGATGGTTCCTGGAGAGGGGCAGATGGCTGGAAGGCCACGAAGGACTCACAGCGAATTCTCCGATATGGATTCCGATGGTTTTGGTCCATCCGAGAGTCTTGCCGCTGGATATGGAAGTGCGGGAGGAAGCGCGATGCCGGCCCCTCCAGCGTCAGCGCCTCCTGAACCCATCGACATCGCTTCAAGTGTCTCGGCCGCTGCGATGGCCGGAGAGGTCGGCGAATTATTCCAATACCAGATCGGTTCTGTCGATCTTCCCCGCCAAAGGTCGGCCATGCTGCCAATTGTAACTGATAAAACCAAAGTGGAACGCTTGAGCCTCTACAACCAGTCAGTGCTGGCCGATCATCCTTTGCTGGGAGCCAGGCTGACAAACACCACAGGAAAACACCTCCAGCAGGGGCCGATTACAGTTTTTGATGAGGGCGCGTATGCAGGAGATTCACGAATTGAGAACCTTCCCGGCAGCCAGCATGCCCTTCTGAGCTTCGGAATCGATCAGATGGTTAAGGTGCAGGCAACTCATGTCTCGCAGGAATCGCGAATCATGACAGGTAAAATTTACAATGGGGTGCTGGAAATCACTAATAAGAGAATCGCCAGCCAGGATTATGTCATCCAGAACCATGATAAAAAGGACCGTGAGATCCTGATTGAACACCCGGTCAGACCCGGTTGGAATCTGGCCAATGGTCTCACACCGATCGAGAAAACTGAAACTCTTTATCGATTCTCGGTCCCTGTGGTCAGCGGCAGCACAAAGACATTGACAGTCAAGCAAGAGATTATCGAATCGCAGACAATTGCTCTGATTCCAGCTGATATCGGGATTCTGGAGGTGTATTCGCAGCAAGGGGAGATCCCTCAGCCGATTCGCACAGCGCTGGCAAAAGCCTTCGAGATGAGAAAATCTCTGATGGAGCTGGAACGCCAGCTTTCAACACGCGGGGAAAAAATCGCCGCCATTACCGAGGAACAGAAAAGAATCCGTGACAATATGACCGCCGGGATCGACAAGCAGAGCGATTACTACACCCGGCTGCTGACAAAGCTGAATCAACAGGAGACTGAAATCGAGCAGATCCAGGCTGAAATGACCCGATTGCAAGCCGACATCGAAACACAGCGCAAAGCCCTGGAAGATTACATCCTTAAACTGGATCTCCAATAGAAAACAACCAGCCCGGACAGGGGTGCATTCATGGGTTGCGCCTCTGTCCGGATTCAATCGCAGAAATTGCGGACAACAGCGCCGCCAGAGCAGTTCCCACATTGAGCGATTCCAGCCCATGGGAGAGCGGGATTCCAATTGTGCGGGCACCCGCCATGCCGGACCACCCGGATCCTGGGCCGCGGGCTTCGTTCCCGAGCACCAGAATCAGCGGATTTGGAATCACTTTACATTCGAAAATTGATTTGCCACGTGGGTCGGCAACCCAGATGGTGCTGTTCAGGGTTTGCAGACGCTGCTCCAGGGCTGAGTGGGGAATGTTCGCCCAGATTGGCACACGGAAGATCGCACCCACCGAAGCTCGCAGAGTCTTGGGATTCCAGATATCGGCGCATCCGCAGGTCAGAACAATGGCATTGGCTCCCAGCCCGGCGGAACAGCGGATCGCTGTTCCGACATTTCCAGGTTCCTGGATTGAATCCAGGACAACAATGCGAATGGGCTGTCCCCCAGGAGTTACACCCTCGGAAGTAAATTGCGCCAGTTTCGGATGCTGCCATTCGCCAAAGAGATCCCAGGAAAGTTGGCGAGGCTGGTCGAATTCTCCGAGAACTCCTTGAGGCGTGATTGTGCCGCACAGGGAAATGAATTCCTTATGCGGGAGAGTCCAGCAGGAAATGTTTTTATGAATAATAAAAATTTGTTCTAATTCAGAGCGAATACTGTCACTGGCCTCATCCGAGAGAATCAGGTTTCGGGGAACAAGGCCGGAGAGGAGGCATTCCTTTACCAGGTGAGGCCCTTCCACCAGAAAACGTTGATTTTCTTCACGCCCTTTGCGTGAGGAGAGCTTGCGCAAGCGGGCAGCCAGCGCTTTGGAGGGAGGGGGATAATCGGTCATGAGAAAATCGTAGACAATTCCGGTGCTTGACTCTATCCGTGTCTGCTACAAGAATAAGGGTGAACGGGAAAGGATTGACCTGTTTTTATATGGCCCATATCGCATTGATCTCCTTGTATGACACAGTAGCACTCGGGATTCGTTATCTCTCCGCTTACCTCAAACAACAAGGGCACCAGGTCACTGTCATATACTTGAAACAGTACGAAGTTCTGATGAAAGCTGATTTCCCGGATGAGCCGGTGCTGGATGAAGTCAATGTCGGTTTATGTTCCCGTGGTGAAATCGCCTACTGTTACCCGAGAAGGATCAGTGATCCGGAATGGAAGCTGCTGATCAACCTGATCCGTGAACGTAAGTGTGACCTGGTGGGGTTGAGCCTGACCACCAAGTTCATCAATACTGCCATTGCATTGACCCGGCGAGTCCAGCAGGAACTGGGCTTGAAGGTAATCTGGGGGGGAGTCGAACCGACAGTCAATCCCGAATATGACATTCAGTTTGCAGACTTCATCTGTGTCGGTGAGGGTGAGGAAGCGCTGGCGGAGCTGCTGCAGGCACTGGACAAGAAGGAAGATGTCACGGGGATACAGAACATCTGGGTGCGTGGAGAGGAGCAGGTCTATCGGAATGAGCTGCGCCCACTGATCCAGGATCTCGACCGCCTTCCCTTCCCTGACTTTGAGCCGACAGACAAATTTGAAATCAGCTATGATGGGATATGGCCCCGCGAAGACCGTGACTGCTGGGATGATTTCCTTTTCAGCACTTCCCGTGGCTGCCCCTACAAATGCACCTTCTGTGTGCACAATGTCCTGCACAAGATGTATCAGGGACAGCGTTATGTCCGCCGCCACAGCATCGACTATGCGCTCTCGATTCTTCACACCGCCAAAGACCGTTACCATGTCAAAAAGATTCACTTCTGGGATGATATTTTTTCGATCCATAAGGAATGGCTCAAGGTCTTCCTGCCTCGTTACAAAGTCGAGATCGGTCTCCCATACTGGGCTTATGTGTACCCCCAGCAGTGTGACAAAAAACATCTGCGCCCTCCTGAAGAACGCCGGAGATGTGGAGGTGCGCATGGGGATTCAGAGCGGGAGCGAGGAAGTCCTTCTGAAGCAGTATGCGCCCGGCTCCGCGTGAAATGGTATTGAATGCGGCACGGAACCTGGCCGAAGCCGGGATTGATTACTCGATCGATATCATCACCAACAACCCCCTGGAAACCGAAGAGGATTGTGGAAAGACACTGGACCTCCTGCTGGAGCTTCCCCAGCCGGTAAAAATTGGCAGTGATACACTGAGTTATCTTTCCTATTTTCCGAATTATGAGCTCACTCGTGTCTACGAGGAGCAAAAAGAATCTCACCCGCTCGATGAGCAGAGGTATGCCTTCTACAACCGCCTGTTTCTGCTCTCCCAGTACCGTCCACCCGATTTTATCCGCAAACTGGCCAGTTCACGCTATCTGCGGAAGCATCCGGAACAACTCCAATACTTCTTCCCCGGGCAGGCGCCTTATGCGGTCCAGCTGCTGCAACGGACCATTCCTCAGGCCCTGCGTGATCGAGCCAAACAGAAACTCGGCCCGGTCCTGATAGGTGGCTGACGCTCTCCGGAACCTTCTTCCACTGGAATGGAGATTTCCCCGATATCTCTGCCAATTGGCATCGTCAGTCTTCAATTCCACCCTGCCTTAACAGGAGTATTCCTGACCTCTTTGCGCCAATGCTTTATAACTGGCTGATGAGTGAATTTACTGCGCCTTCAACCCAGATCATTCCTGCCGCAATGAATCGGCCTGACTGAAGGAGGAAGGTTGATGAAATATGCCTTTATGAGTTTTTCCTGCCCGCAGCTGCCTTTGCAGGACATGCTGGCTCTCGCAGTCAATTCCGGGTATGACGGAATTGAGCCGCGTCTCGGGGCAGGCCATCTGCATGGGATCGAGATCGGCACATCAATGGCAGAAAGGGCGGAAATCAGAGGGCTGGCGGAAAAGTCCGGCATCCGGATATGCTGTCTGGCAACAGGTGTCTGCCTGACGGATCCAGAAAAACAGGCTGAGGAACTGGTGAGTGCCAGAAAGGCGATGGAGCTGGCAAAGGACATTGGTTGTCCCTTGATCCGGGTGTTTGGCGGCGCTTATCCGGACAAGGTCAGCAGGTCCGAGGCAATTACCCATCTTGCCCGGGCTTTCCGTGACCTGATTCCAGATGCAGAACGAACCGGAGTCCAGATCTGCCTCGAGACCCATGATCATTGGTGCCATCCGGAGCATGTTTCGGAAGTCCTTGCCCTGGTTGACCACCCGATGGTGGGAGTTAACTGGGATTTCCAGCACCCCCTTCGAACCTGTGGCTGGAATGTCGAGAATTCATTCAGGCTCCTCAGCCCCTGGATTCTCCATGTTCATTTCCATGACGGAACACTGGAGCAGTCACGGCTGGAAATGCTGCCGGCAGGCGAAGGGGTCTATGAGGTTGAAAAGGCAGTCAAACTGCTTCAGTCAATCCGCTACAAAGGCTACTTGAGCGGTGAATGGTTTGACTGGCCTGATTACACAGAGTATCTGCCGCGTGAGGTCAGCCGCATGCGGAAATTTGAAGAAAGCAGCAGCAATAATCCAGACTGATTGAAGGGAGCATGAACAGTGGGCCTTAGAATCGATTCACCTTATCACCATTGCCAGGGATCCTGGTACCGTGGAAACCTGCACACACATACCACCGAAAGCGATGGAGATTTCAGCCCTCGCGAGGTCATCCAGAAATACAGCGACCAGGGTTACAACTGGTTGTGCCTGACTGACCATGACAAAATCACCCCTCCCCCTTCCCCTCTTCCCAATGGGATCCTCGTGTTCTCTGGAAATGAAATCACCAACAGAGGCCCTCACATCCTTCATATCGGAGCATCTGAACTGATCGAACCGAAAGCCGACAGGAAACTGGTTCTTGAGGACATTCATAAAAAACAGGGGTTCTGCATCCTGAACCATCCGAACTGGGAAAAAACTTTTTCCCACTGGCCGCAGGACACCATTGAATCTTTGCCGAAAACATTCCAGGGGCTGGAAATTTTCAATGGGGTTGTCCAGCGCCAGGAAGGCAATCCACAAGCCACAGACCGTTGGGATATGCTGCTTTCCAAAGGCTATCGTGTGTGGGGATATGCAAATGATGATTTCCATGGAATCGAGGATATGACACGGGGTTGGAACATGGTTTGTGCGAAGGATTGCACCATCGATGAAATCATCGGCGGGTTGAGGGAGGGCCGATTTTATTGCTCGACGGGAGTCAGCCTGTCCACCCTCGAGGTTAACGAACACACGATTCGGATCATTGCCACGAATGGATCCCTGTGTGTGGCGAGTGGAGACTGGGGAATCGAGCTGGGACGGTTTGCCGGAAGGGCCTGGGAACTCGATATCGCCGAATTGGCACAGGACAGGCGGCCAGGGTATATCCGCTTCGAGATTCTGGGAGACATGGGAATGAAAGCCTGGACCCAGCCATTGTTCCTTCGCTGGGACTGAAACTACAACGCTGAAGCTTTCCAGGTTCTCGTCATTCCCATGAAAATGGGAATCCACGAGGGGGGCGGTAAGTTTTTGGTATTTCGAAAAAAACCTTTGGTGAGAGGTTCATAAGCTCTTGCCAACTTAGATTCCCGCTTTCGCGGGAATGACAGTTGTCTGACGGTTGTCTGAGCTGTCGGTTGTTTTTTCAACTTAGACCTTCCTCCTGGAGACTGATGCGCGCTGTGGAACTAAACAGGTTCGACATTCGCACCATTCACATTCGCAGCCGGAAAAGGTTCCGGTGTGACATGAGCCACAACCTGAAGCACAGCGCCATGATGATTTATTTTTGGGTGAGTAGCGTCGAAAGAATGGACATTTGAATGCAGTATCTGAATCATAAATGGTGGATCTCCCTGTATCTGGCAGCGATGTTCGGGGGTCTGGGAGTTCAGTTCATCTATCTGCAGATCTTTCTCAGGGACCAGGGCTTCAGCTACGAGACTATCGGTCTCCTGCTGGCGGTCATTCCCGCAGTCGCTCTGGTAACCTCTCCACTGTGGGGAATCGCCACCGATTCCAGCCGTGATCCACGTAAGATTCTCCTTCTGCTGCTGATCCTGGCGCCCGCATCGCATTACCTGTTGATCTTCCATAAAGGTATTGTGGGCTGCCTGGTGGTCTGTGTCTGCATCGCGATCTTTTACCAGCCGATTGTCCCGATCCAGGACAGCCTGATCCTGCGTGCCCTGCACCGTTACGGCGGAGACTATGGCCGTCTGAGGATTTGGGGGTCGATCGGATTCACGATCCCTGCACTGATTCTGCCTGTGTTCTGGATGAAACCCGAGCTGGGCAGGATCGACTGGACAGTGCCGGCGCTGGTGTATGGGGGCTATGCGATCGGGTCGGTTCTGATGTGGCTGCGGTTTCCTTCGGTGCCACCGGAAAAAGCACACCGCTTCAGCATCGAAAGTTTCAAACTCCTGAAAAACCGCACTTTTCAAATCCTGCTGACGTGTGTCTTCCTGGCCCGCCTGGGATCCTCCGGGCTGGAGGGCTACCAGACGATGTACTTCGAGGAGCTGGGGGTTCCAATCCACAAGCTGGCCCTGTTCCTGTCCCTGGGGCCATTATCAGAAGTAGCGACGATCTTTTATTCGCAGCGCTGGATGGTCCGGGTGGGGGCAAGGAAGTTGATGGCCCTGTGCCTGGGGGCTTTGGTGGTCCGAATGGCGGTTACCGCTTTTTCTAAAAGCTGGCCGGTGCTGATCGGCATCCAGTCACTGCATTGCCTGACATTCGGAACTCAGCATGTCGTCACGATTCTTGTCGTGAACCAGCTGGCCGGAGATCGAATTCGCTCTTCCGCGCAGACCCTGCTTGTTGTTTTCACAGTTTACACCTCACGCCTGCTGGGGATTTCCCTTTCAGGCTGGATCGCACAGAATTGGGGGATTCCACGCCTGTTCGAGATCGGCGCGGGGATTGCGGCACTGTCATTCCTTCTGTGGTGGCTTTTTTACGAAGACACCGAAAATACGACCCTCAAGGATGGGATGCGTTAGTGAATCACAGCCTGATGAGCTACATTGTGCGCCGCCTGCTGGCCGCCATCCCGATACTGTTCGGAGTGACCCTGCTCACCTATATCCTGGTTGAAGGAACCACGGATCCTGAAAGGCTGCTGCAGGGCCAGAGGAGCGACCAGGCTTCACTCGAGGCCATCCGGGAGAAATACGGCTTCAATGATCCCCACTGGAAAAGGTACCTCTCCTTTGTGGGCGGAGCCTTGACCGGGGACCTGGGGAGGTCACTGGCTTATAACTTCGAGGTCTCCACTGAAATCCTGAGGAGATTCCCCGCGACTGCCCTGCTGGCCTTTACCTCATTGATCATGGCGATATTTGTGGGGATTCCACTTGGAGTCCTCTCATCCCTGTTTCATTCGCGCTGGCAGGATGGGCTGGCTTCACTGTTCGCCCTGATCGGGATCAGTTTTCCCATCTTCGCGCTGGCGGTCTTCCTTCAGCTTCTGTTCGGGGTGCTTCTGGGGTGGCTGCCGGTCACCGGGTATATCGATCGATCCTGGCTGACCCTGGTCCTGCCGGCAGCGGCGCTTGCAACCCGGCCGATGGCGGTGATTACACGATTGATGCGTTCCTCCATGATTGAAACCCTGCGAAGCCCTTATATCACTACAGCGCGTGCCAAGGGGTTATCCCGCTGGAAGGTGCTTTCCAAGCATGCCCTGAAAAATGCCCTCAATCCGGTATTGACCGCAATCAGCGGCTCGCTGGCGGAGCTTCTGGCAGGAGCATTTTTTTATTGAGGTCATCTTTTCATGGCCAGGAATCGGGAAGCTCGGGTTCGATGCAGTGAACCGTTCGGATCCATTCCTGCTTGAAGGGACAGTACTGATATCGGCGATCATCTTCATCATGGTCAACTTGCTGACCGATATCCTGTACAGTCTGCTCGATCCACGAGTCAGATTGTCATAAGAGGCATTATAAATAAGGCACTCAATCAGGAGGGTGTGGCGGAATGATTGCATTCATGTTTCCGGGACAGGGAAGCCAGGCAGCCGGCATGGGGAAAGATTGGGCTGAAGGGAGCCTGGTCGCAAGTGAGTATTTCGAGCGTGCCAATCAGGCCCTGGGAAGAGATCTGAGAAAAATCTGCTTCGAAGGTCCTGAAGCGGAGCTGACCGATACCCGCAATACCCAGCCGGCCCTGTACACAGTGAGTTGTATCGCGGCACGGCTGCTGTTTGACCGTGGGCTGATTTCCGATTATGTGCTGGGGCACAGCATCGGGGAGTATGCGGCACTTTATTTCGCCAGAAGTTATGATTTCGAGACAGGTTTGCGCCTGGTCCAGAAACGGGCCGAGGTGATGGCGGAAGCGGCCAGCTCCAAACCGGGAGCCATGGCTGCGGTGATCCGTTTCGATCCCGCCCGCATCGAGAGCATCTGCCGCGAAGTGAGCGAAGCGGAAGGGCTTCCACTGTCTGTGGCGGGATTTAACTCGCCGGAGCAGACAGTTATCAGCGGAACAAAGGAAATGGTTGAAAAAGCATCGGCTGTTTTGAAGGCCGAAGGAGCTAAGCGGGTGGTCACACTGAATGTTTCCGGGGCTTTCCATTCGGCTCTGATGAGCGAAGCACAGGGAGCTTTCCAGAAGGTGGTCGAGGCCACTCCGCTCCGGAAGCCTTCGACACTCTTTCTTTCAAACCATGATGCCAGACCGGCCACCGATGTGGAGACTCTCAAACTCCACCTGCCACGGCAGCTGACCTCACCGGTGCGGTGGACTGACAGCTTGAAATTTCTGAAGGAACAGGGCTGCCAGGCTTATGTCGAGGTCGGACCGGGAACAGTGCTGGGCGGGTTGCTGTCGAAGTTCGATCCAGATGCGCCCTGTGCACAGCTTTCCGATCTGGCTTCATTCGATACCGCAGTGGAGCGCTTCAAGCCCTGCCTGTGCGGGCTTCGACCCCAGGAGGATGATTTAACCTGAGATTGAAAACAGAGGGTGCAGGCTGTCTCTCCCCCCTGTTCATGTGTCAATTTCCTGGCCAGGGAACTCCATGGCGCTCCCCCAGCTCCCTGAGCTGGGCGG
Organism: Candidatus Hinthialibacteria bacterium OLB16; assembly: GCA_001567115.1. GTDB lineage: Bacteria > Hinthialibacterota > Hinthialibacteria > OLB16 > OLB16 > OLB16. The sequence continues at coordinate 10,788 of LMZT01000128.1, forward strand.
CGATCACCGGAGCGATCGGGCATCCTTCTTTCAGGCGCTGGGCTTTGCGTTCATGTTCCGGCTCGCCCGGGATCAGAACACGGCCGAAGGGATTGTCCTCAGCGGCCGGCTGGCGTGAGATATCATCGAGAATTTCATCGACACCCGCCTTAAATTCATCAAGAGGGAAGAAAGCAGCTGGATCGATCGCCTGGACAAAATAGCCCAGCTGCTGCGGATGCTCCCAATCATCAAATTTGCGGACAATCCCCGGGCCATAAGCCATGCCCGAGAGGGCTGATGAAAACAGCTCGATCATCAGGCCGATCGCATAACCCTTCGCCCCGCTCATCGGGGTGACAGCTTTCGCAAGGCGGGCATCGGTCACCGGCCTGCCATTTTCATCCACCGCCCAGTTGGGCGGGATCATCTGGCCGGCTTCCGCTGCCGCACGAACCTTTCCGAAAGCGACTTCACTGGTAGCCATGTCCATCAGAAATGGGGCATGCGCCCGGCTGGGATGGCAACACTGTAGGGGTTGGTTCCGAGATAAGGCTTTTTCCCGCCGAACAGCACCACATCGGTTTCGCTCTGTGACATGAGGATGCCGATGAATCCCATTTCAGCGGCATGCTGGGTGTAGAAGGCACCAGCCCCAAAGTGGGTCGAGTTCTTTACCAGCACAGTCCCTGTGCCTGCCTCACGCGCCATGGCGATGGCTTCCTGCATGGCCCGCAGGGTGGCAATCTGCCCAAGAGCTGTATCGGCATCGAGAACACCCACCGCAGCTCGGCGTTTCTCAAATTTCATGTCCGGGTCACGGTTCACCAGCCCTTTTTCAATCCGGCGTGAATAAAGGTTGACAAGGTAGATGCCATGCGTGTCAACCCCGCGCAGGTTGGACTCGACCAGAACACGAGCCACAATTGCGGCATCCTCCCCGGGGATGCCGACCTTCTGAAGGATGGCCTGCCCGAAAGCGATGAGTTTGTCAGCCGGTATTTTTTGAGGTTCAGACATGGGTCTTCCTTCCCGGGTCATCAGTCAGTCCATTCAGTATGGAAAACGCCCTCTTTGTCGATGCGCTGATAGGTGTGTGCGCCAAAATAATCCCTTTGCGCCTGAATCAGATTGGCAGGCAGGGTGGCACGGCGGTAGCTGTCGAAATAGGCCATGCTGGCACTCATCGCCAGAGTCGGCACACCGAGTTTGTTGGCCACCTGAAGGGCAAACCGCCATTTAGGCTGAGCCTTTTTCACCCAGGATTTGAATTTAGCATCGAGCAGAAGGTTCGGGAGCTTTTTGCGTTTCTCGAAAGCGTCGCGAATGGTATCGAGGAACTGGGCGCGAATGATGCACCCGCCCCTCCAGATGCGTGCGATCTCAGCCAGATCGAGCTTCCAGCCGTATTCTTCTCCAGCAACCCGGATCAAGGTCATTCCTTGCGCATAGGAGCATATTTTGCTGGCGAAGAGGGCTTCGTGAGCCGCCTCGATCAATTTCTCCCTTGGTCCGCGATAGACCGGTTTGGGGCCTTTGAGGCGTGCGGAAGCGGCGACTCGTTCCTCTTTGAAAGAGGACAGGATTCGGGCTTCAACCGCAGCATTGATTGTTGGAGTCGGAACCCCGAGGTCCAGCGCGATCTGTGTGGTCCATTTCCCGGTCCCTTTCTGGCCGGCTTTGTCGAGGATCAGGTCAACCAGAGGCTTTCCAGTTTCTGGGTCAACCTTCTGGAACACTTTATAGGTGATCTCGATCAGGTAGGAGCTGAGCACTCCCTGATTCCATTTTTCAAAAATCCGGGCCAATTCAGCAGCGGGAAGATCGAGCGCGGTTTTCAATAGATCATAAGTTTCAGCGATCAGCTGCATATCGCCATACTCGATGCCGTTGTGGACCATCTTGACGAAATGGCCGGCCCCATCCGGACCGACATAGGTGGTGCAGGGGCTTGAGTCGACCTGGGCGGCGATCTTCTTCCAGATCGGTTCGATCTGTGCGTAAGCCTCTTTCGGGCCACCGGGCATGAGGGACGGCCCCCACAAGGCGCCTTCTTCTCCACCCGAGACCCCCGACCCGATGTATAATATCCCATCACGCGCCAGATCGGCATGCCTGCGGCGTGTATCCTGGAAGAAGCTGTTGCCTCCATCGATGAGAATGTCACCCCGGGTCAGATAGGGGCGGATCTGCCGGATCATGTCATCCACCGGATCACCGGCTTTGACCATCAGAATGATCTTGCGCGGGCTTTCCAGCGAATCGATAAACTCCTGGACTGAGTGAGTGCCTTTGAGCCGTGTTGCCTCTGGATGCGCTTTTATAAAATCATCCACCTTGGAGGTGGTGCGATTCCACACCGAAATGGTGAACCCATTTCGTTCGATATTACGGGCCAGGTTCTCACCCATAACAGCCAGACCCACCAGCCCAATATTCGATTTCTGCATAGTTACACCTTTTTTCAGACGTATATTTTAACGATGGCAATTGCCAGGCCATCGCATTCCGGGGGTTCTCCCGAAAGACATAGGATATAAAAAAGAGTGGCTCAGGAGAAGTTCACCCGGAACCGGCTCACGCAGAGCCTCGTTTCAGGGGGTGGATTCGGGCAGGCCCATTACTCCCGCCTTCGATAAGGTTTGGAGGGTCCACCTCTGGACTGGACAGCACCTGTGCGGGCCAGATTGCTGTCAACTGAAACGAAAAGATTCGAATAAGCTTCGGAGAGGCTGTTTTCGAGGGCCTTTTTTTCCACCAGGCGGCCGAAAATCACACGCAGAAACCTTTTCCCCTGGGGGGAGCCTTCGCCGGTCAGTGTCAGGGACTGGACCTCTCGCCCGGTTTGGGGATTGCGGAGAGTAAACTTCAGTGGGGCCTGGGAGCGCAGATCATCGGCAGCCACATAAGGTTTTTCGCAGTTGTATTCGAGGACATAATCCCAGCGTTTATCCCCGGAGTTTTCGGCGACTCCGGCATTTTTGAAGTGGCGTTTGGTCAGGTCGACCAGGCCTTCCTGAACTGTCTGTTCAGCCGAAAAATGGTAAGTGGTTCCCGGCCAGATACCGCTGCCCGGCTCCAATTCCGAGGCCGGGCCATGAGTCACATAAACACCGATTCGTGTCGGAGAAGTCGATGCGATCGAGGATGGTGGAAGAGTGGGGCGAACATTGAGAGTCGCCGAGCACCCCATGAATTGCATGGAGAGAAGCATCAGAAGAACTGTGCCGAGCCACCGGTTCATAGGGGATCACCCGGGGGAATCATAGATAATTGCTGAGTCCAATTTCAACCAAGGCCAGAAAAAGACAGATGAGCAGGAGAATCCAAGTCCAATCAAATTGATTCGCCGACAGAGATTTCATGGCCGGGGCAAATTCTTCGATGGCATGAATACGGCACCCGCTGCCGGCCAGACGGGTTATTTCATCTTCTGAAAGGCTTCTCAAATCAGATTCAAGAATCGAGCTGGCGGGAGTCATTTTGTCAGCCAGCTCCTCCCCTGAAACCAGGATCCGTTTGATCATCTGAAACAGCAGGGGCACCCACCCCGGAGAAAGGCTGAGTGAATTTTCATCCACTGACAGAGGAACATTCCAGGTTGCAATGACCCCCTCACCGATGTTTTTGACCTGCAATAACGGGAAGTTTTCTCCGGAGGAGGATGCCGCCATCCATTCGATCGGCCAGTCTGCCAGGCGGTAGAGCGGAAAGGAACGCTGAGTCCAGCTGGGATCCAGAGCGGAGGGATCGAGCCTGTCGGCAAACCAGGCAGAAACTCCCGCCATGAAGCGGTATTCTCCCCCTGGAACTGAAAGGCTTTCTCCCTGGCTGGACCAGGCCTGCCACCACTGAGACCAGGCTTGCTGGCGTGCTCCATCCGCATGGCGGTCATAGAAAACCAGCAGCCCCCCCCCCGCCCTGACTCTGGCATCGATCATCTGTTTCCACTCCGGAGCGACTGGCTGGTCCGAAAGAACCACCACCATCGGATTGGCCTGTGGCTGACTGGAGAGAGGAGATTTCAAATCCACCGAAGTGAATGGCAATCCATGCAGAGCAGCCAGCAGAAGATCCCTCTCCCGGGATGGATGAGCCAGCAGAAGGCCATTGAACCCCTCGATGATGCGCGGCTCCAGGAAACCTGTGTCATCCTGAGGCAATGGATCTCCAACCTCCGAAGGAAAAACCAGCGATGCAGAAATGCTCTGCACCACAGGATTTCCCGGGAAGAGGTGCTCAAACCTGGATTGGGATGAGTCGGCTGCCAGGTTCCAGCCCTGGCGGGTGGCAGTGCCATCTTCATGCCGGGCGACCGACTGGATTCTCAAAGGCTTCGGATCACCCGGGCCGAATGTTTCGGCGATCCAGGCGGCATGGGCCGGTTCCTCAGGCAGCAGGGGTTCATTCCGGATTTGCAGGGGGTGGAGCGCTGAATTCGGAATCTCCACACCCGGGCCGACAGCCAGGACATCCAGGGGTGGGAACAGGCTGGGCGCCGACTCATCGAGCAACCCCCGCCAGTTCGCTGCTGTACGGTCAGACAGAACCCACAGGGGGATTTTTTCGTTCAGACTCTTGCGAAAACCTTCCAGCAGGTGGCTCAAAGACCCCCGCCAGGCGGGTGGCCCCGAGGAGCTCAGCCGGTCCCTGAGCGAAGATGAATCAGAAACCGCATGGGCCAGCGGATCACTCTGGAGAAGGTCGGTCGCCAGAATGACCTTCCAGCTGGCAAAGTGCGAATCGAGGATCCATTCCGCCCAGTCCAAGGCCCACTCCTGCAGAGGCCTGTCCTCATCGAGAACATTCATCGAAAGGGAATTGTCAATGACCAGAATGTTTTCCTGCCCGAAAAATGCTGAGTTTTGAGGCGGGTTCCGTTCGGTTAATGGGCCTGCAAATGCAAGCGCAAGCAGCAGAAGGATGAAGATCCGGAGCAGCATAAGCAGCTGATCCTGCAACCGCAGGTGGAATCGCTGCTCCATGGCTGCCTGTTTAAGGAACCGGAAGGTCGGGAAATCAAGGATGCGGACCCTTTTTCGCTTGATCAGGTGTAAAAGGACAGGTATCGCCGCAAATGCGGCCATGGCCAGAAGGATTGGAGATAAAAAGCTCATGCGCCGGCTCGAACCGCCTCAGGGGTCTTCTCATAAGGGTCCCGCCATTCATCCAGAAGGATCAGGAGAGACAGAACCGAAAGGATGGCATAGGCGCCGGGGAGAATGAAGATAAGAGGTGGCAGGCGCAGACAGGACAAGACAAAAGCTCCTTGGATCAGCAGGATAAACAGGGTTCGAACCGGCTTCCAGAGGGCCACAGTGACCGCACGTTTGACAGCAACCCCGAAAGGGCGTTCCTGGCAAGCCAGAAAAGGCACCAGGTGAACCTGGACCATGCCGAGAAACAGAAGAAGCCAGAATGCCAGGGCAACAGCTGTCAGAGAGACCAGGGGCTGTCCAGGGAACATGCGTGGAAAAACCAGGGCATCGAAAATCAGAATTCCCGCCCCTCCTCCCAGGACCAGGGTGCAGAAAAAGGATTTCTTCATGAAAGAGAGGTAGCTGCTCCAGAACAGAGACCACAAAGGATATTGAAAGGTCAGGATCTGTGAAAAGTGGTGATTCAAAGCCAGCCACCCATTCAGGGACAGCCACATCCCAAGGAGAAACAGCATCATCTGAACAACATTCCACTCATCGAAAGCCAGCAGGGACTGCTCTTCCAGCCAGGCAAACAGGCCTGCCGGAGCAAACGACAGCATAAACACAGCCAGCAGGTACAAATCGAGCAGAAGGATCAGCCCGAGTTCATCATAGGCCTGGCGCAGCCACTGGAATATCAGGTATCCGAGTGAATGGCGGGGATGTTTAGCCGGGATTATGGAATCGTTCTCTTTCATCCGTATTCATGCCACCTTGGATCATCAGGCCGGGGTGATTATATTCATCCAGAGAAAAGACACACTCCCGGAGCTTGCCCAATGGATCAACAAGATTTGCTTGCCTTTGAGAAGTTTGCCGAATACATCACCCTCGAGGCAAGCCGGATCATCCTCGATGCCGCCCGTAATGATCTCCAGGTCGAAACCAAAAGCGATCATACCCCCGTCACTCTCGCCGATCGGCGGGCTGAAGAAAATCTGCGACGGTTGATCGAAAAAGAATTTCCTGAGCATGGGATTGTGGGAGAAGAATTTGGAGAAACCCGCCCCGGTGCCGAATTTCGCTGGATCCTCGATCCCATCGATGGAACCCGTGCGCTGGTGGCAGGAGTTCCACAGTACACAGTCCTGGTTGCACTGGAGCACCAGCACGACAGCCTTGTCGGAGTGATCCATAACCCGGGGCTTGACCGAACCATGATTGCCAGCCGCGGAAATGGAACCCGCCTGAATGGCCAGCCGACCCGAGTTTCCCAGACCCGTGACATTGCGGATGCGACAGTGCTGTGCTCAAGTTATTCAGGGCTGATGAAAGCGCATCCCGAGCAGTGCACACGGCTGCTGAGCACCTGCCGTTTCGCACCCGGGTGGGGAGATGGATTCGGGTATATGCTGGTCGCTCAGGGGTGCGCTGACATCATGCTGGACTGGGGATGGAATGTGTGGGATGCCGCTCCGCTCAAAGTCTGCATTGAAGAAGCGGGAGGGTGTTTCACCGACTGGAATGGAACCCCCACCATTTATGGGAACAGCGGACTGGCAGCCAACCCCGCCCTGCACCGCCAGGCTCTCGAAATTCTTGGAGATGCAAAATCATGAACAGACTTCTGATTCGAGGCGGCATCGTCGTCGATCCATCCCAGGGCCTCGAGGCACGCAGGGATTTGCTGATTGAAGAGGGAAGGATCGCGGCGGTTGGCGAAAACCTGAATGTTCCAAGCGCGGAGACATGGGAAGCCGATGGGCTTCATATCCTTCCGGGGCTGGTCGATCTGCATGTTCATTTCCGCGAACCGGGCCAGGAGCACAAAGAAACGTATGCCACCGGCTCCCGCAGTGCGGCCCTTGGAGGAGTGACATCGGTTGTTCCGATGGCCAACACCAACCCGATTGTCGAGAAACAGGCTGACCTGAAGTTTGCCCTTTACCTCGCACAGGACCAGGCGGTGGTGAATGTTTATCCGCTGGCTGCAGCGACAGTCGGCCAGAAGGGTGAGGATCTCACCGAGTATGCGGACCTGAAGCAGAATGGGGCTGTGGCGCTTTCCGATGATGGCAAACCGATAATGGACAGTGCCGTCATGCGGCGGATTCTGGAATATGCCTCGATGGTCGGGCTGCCCCTTTTCCTGCATGAAGAGGACATGAACCTGTCAGCACGGGGATGCATGAATGAGGGCTACTGGTCAACCTTCCTGGGGTTGCCGGGAATGTCACCCGCAGCAGAAGAGGTCATGATCGCACGAGACCTGATTCTGGCGGATGAAACCGGTGGAAGGATCCACATTCAGCATGTCAGCACCGCACGGGCTGTGGATCTGATCCGCATCGGCAAGCAGCGCGGGATCCAGGTCACAGCGGAGGCCTGTCCCCACCATTTCACTCTGACTGATGAAGCGGTGAAAGGGTACCGGACCCATGCCAAGATGAATCCGCCTCTGCGGACCGAAAAAGACCGCCTGGCTCTGATTGAAGGGCTTAAAGATGGGACCATCGATGCCATTGCCACTGACCATGCTCCACATACACGCCATGAAAAGGAGCAGGAATTTGAACTGGCGCCATTCGGAATCATCGGCCTCGAAACCCTTTTTCCGCTCACCTACAACAACCTTGTCCTCACCGGCGCGCTTTCTCTCAGCGATGCGGTGCGTAAGATGACACTGGAGCCAGCCCGGATCCTCGGCATCGATAAAGGAACACTGCGGCCCGGTGCGGATGCCGACATCGCTCTCGTGGATTTGAACCTGAAGAGGGTCTACACCGAGGACGAGATTCAATCCAAAAGCAAGAATTCCCCATCATTGGCTGGGAGCTGCAGGGGTGGCCGGTCGGGACAATCGGTCGGGGGAAATATTGTCATGCGGGACAGAAAACTCCTCGTGTAGCATTGATCAGCTAAAGATCCTCA